>NZ_CP059973.1:3031625-3334787 GCF_009193295.2 Bacteroides luhongzhouii
AAGAAATTTTGGGAGGTGAAAAAGAATACTATACTCTTTATATCAGTTTTGTTCATTGGGGACATGAGAAAACCACAGATAATGGAACTGGAGGTGAGCAATTATTGATTAGAGGTGATAACTATCCTTATGAATTTGCGACAGGATATTATGATAAGAGTTCTATTTCTTTAAAATAATAAATCTAAAAACTTAAAGCTATAAGTGAAAAGATAATTCTCATTATAATTCTGTTTTGTGGATTTGTTCTCACTTCTTGCGAATCGGAGCAAGTAAAAATGGGAAGAAAAGCAGTATATGATAAGATAAACTCAAATTTATCATCAGGAGAGATTGAGGGTGAGTCGCATTACGTCATTGAAAATGGAAATGTTTATTGGTTCTTTTCCAGTTATTTTCCTTTCAATAATTTACGAAAATAAGCTATTCCTTTTTGTAACGAATAGCAGCTTCGCCACCGCTATGTTCGTCTTCCTTATATCCCGACAGCGCACCACTACTTAGACGTAGATATTCTCCGTCTAACCAAATGTTTTGTGTTCTGACGATTTCGTTGTCGTCGAATGTAATAATGAGAAAAACTTCTGCTTGAGTTTTGAAAAAATTAACAAAATCATCGTTTTTGATAACAGAAAATGTACCTGCATCACGAAATTCTGATGAATAGATAATTGTGCAAGTGCCATCAAAATTAAAAATATACTCTTGCTTCCAATCACTTTGTGATATGTCCCTCCAGCCCATGGGCTTGGATTTATCACTATTATTGTAGCGTTGTGCCCCTTTCCAATGTCCTACAATATTTGCTTTTACCGCTTGATATACTTCTTCTTGCTGCGCCAGTACTTTCTCTCTATTGGTGAGTTCAGATTCGTCATTTTTAGAGCAAGCTGTGAATAACATGGTGAATGTTATTGCTACAAGAAATAAAAGATTTTTCATATTTTATAGTCTTTAGTTGTTTATTGTTTGTTGGATGCAAATGTACGGAATATTATTAAGATAGTAAGAAATCTGAGAGTAAATATATATATATATTTTTTGTTTATACGCAGAATGCTGTGAAGCCATCTCTTCTTGTGTATATTTAAAGAAAGAATTCAATTAGATTGTTGCTTCCTGATTACATAATTGAGCAATATTAGTAAAACTATTTCGTAATTAGTTTCAACCCTATTTGAAACACTTCGTTTCAAGGCATGAAACAAAGTGTTTCCAGTAGTGAAACGAAGTGTTTCACGCCGAGAAACTAATAGTTTCATACGGTGAAACTATTTTTGAAACTAATCGCTGTAGGTGAAGAGGCGGTGAGCTTGTTGCCCTTCACCCGCAAACTCTTTATTCATCGAAGATACAGAGAAAAGGTGAAAGAGGAAGTGGAAAGATTGAAAATAAATATCCAGTGGCAAATTTTATTCGATTCTGTAATGATTCGGTACTGTATTAGAAATGTATATACTCACTGTATCGGATATGGAATGGAAAATGGCAATATATCTTACAAGGAAGTCTTGTTCCGGTGCTACACCGGCAAATAAAGCAATACGGCATCACTGACTTTTGATACCGTTTGTAGGATATATAGATCCAACGTATAGAACATATAGATCCAACGTATTGGGTATATAGATCCAATGTATTGGGTATATAGCTCCAATAGTTCAAGGATTAGTGCTTGACAACTAGGATATTAACTTCTTGATAGTAGATATTGTATAAGTATATCCGGATTAGCTATAATGATATTGGTTTTAGTTCAAGGGATGTTTTACAAAGACAAGGTGAAACCGATAATGTTCTGTTTCACCTGCATTTCCCCCTTGCTTTCACCCGCTATTGCCTTATTCATCGGTATTTCGAGAATTAGGTGGAATTGATGAACCGCATTATATTATAGTTACATTTTTGATGCCTAATTTATAAGGAAGGTAAGTTGCACAGTATTTCGTTACCGAATGATTCCATGATTCTTCTATTTTATCAAATTCGTGACTCTAACGTAAGTGTCACGGATTCAAAGAAAGCTTTTCTTTTGAGTATTGCCTTTGATTCTATCCGGTTGGCTGTGGATTTGAAGAACGATTATGCCGAGATAAAAGGGTTCACAGTGTGTAATATGCAATACATGGTGCAGTTCTTCAACGAATATAATTTTACCCTCCCTATCAAACATTTGGATTGGACGCACAATCTTGTTTTGATAAAACAGGTCAAGGACATCCGTGCCCGTTATTGGTATATGGTACAAAGCATTTCTAACCATTGGACGACACGCTATCTGCAAGAAGCCATCAGACTGAATGACTACGGCAAGCATGGTGCGTTAGCAAACAATTTCACCGAAACCCTGCCCGCACCGGAAGCAAACGATGTGAAATCCATGCTCGAAGATCCATACATATTTGATATGCTGACTTTCACCAACCAGTACAATGAGCGTGATGTGGAAATCGGTTTGGTGAAGCATGTGGAGAAATTTCTTGTGGAAATGGGAGCCGGATTTGCCTTTATGGGGCGGCAATATCACATTGAGGTGTCGGGCGATGATTACTATATCGACATATTGATGTACAATGCTTTCCTGCACCGCTATTTGGTGATTGAACTGAAAGATACAGAGTTCATGCCGGAATATATCGGCAAACTCAATTTCTATTGTTCTGCCGTGGATGATATTCTTTGCCGTGAGGGTGATAACCGGACTATCGGACTGCTACTTTGTAAGAGTAAAGACCGCATCAAGGCTGAATATGCCTTGCGCGACATTCAGAAGCCTATCGGCATCTCTGACTATGAGTTAGGGCAAGCCTTGCCGAAAGACTTCCGGGGTAGCTTGCCCACGATTGAAGAAATTGAAAAAGAGTTGGAGGCAAAATGAAAAAAATACTTATCCTAATTTTATGTTGTGTATTGTAAGATGTAGACTCTGAAAATCGACCATTTTTAGAAAACGACACTAATGGAATTGCAAGAACCATTAAAGTTGACAAGAGAATTTAATACCAAATAATTTATAAAACAACGTTTATATACCAAATAATCATATGCAAATATCAGCCCCTAAATCAACAGAAAAAGCTTTAGAAAAATTGCTTGATAAAATGTATATCAGCAATGTAAGTAAACGCTTGAGAGAACTCAATCAACCCAATGATATTGATAGGAAAAGATGGATTTGGGAGTTGCTGTAAAATGCAAAAGATACAATAACAAACAACCCGAATAGAGATAACATTAAAGCTCGAATCCTTATTGATGGCGGCCTGGTTAAGTTTCAGCATGATGGCGACCCATACCACCAGACCACATATATCTATCATGTCAATTTAGAATCGGGGCGTCGTGCAGTATAATTAGGCAAGGAGAATTTCAAAGAAAACATTGCGCAAACTCTATTATTCTGCAAAGAATTGTCTTCTGTAGAGTTAATAGACAATGGCGAAAGAACATCAATTGAACGTATAACAGATACTCCAATTACAGACGAACTTCATCAAACTTAGTTTAGAATTATTGCTGGCGATACATTATAAAAATAGGTTGCGGTGCTTTTCATAAGTCAGGTATTGAACATATAGTCCTCCCAGATAAGCCTGGTATAATAATAGATGGTGGAGCATTTGACCAATGTCCAAATTTAAAAAAAATCTTCATTCCGGAAGGTTATGATATAAGTATAGCATCTGGGTTATTCAGTTCTTGTGAAGCTTTGATAGAAGTGACAATTGGAGAGGAAGTTACTACAATACCGTCAAGTTGTTTTGATAGGTGTATTGCTTTGAAAAAGGTTGTATTACCATCTACCATATCTATGATCCAAACGAATATATTAGGTACTGATATACATATCTACACTGGAAATCCTTCCGTCCTCGGAGGGATTTCTTTTTAATTATACGTGTCTGTAAATTTGTCTGCGGACACCGTACAGACACTCCCTACCTACGTATATAATATCAGTATTAACCAAAGTATATATTGATATGACAACTAATGATGTATTTTTAGACGCCTGCAAAGGGCTAGTGATGCACTGTAATTGCAACATTCTTATTCTTAATGTGCTAGGCGATTTTAGAGCATATATAGCTCCGGAAGTCAGATTAAAAACTAGGGAATGTCGTTACAATGAAGTTCAGGATGCGCAAGACATTACAAAACTAATCTTGAACCTCGGACACAATTTCGCTCAAGGAATGAATGAACAAACACTCCGTGAAAAGGCGCAATCCGTCCACAAGGAAAGTTTTAAGTTCGGTACTGATGATTATATGTGGTTCACAAAAGTTGATTTAAATAGATAGGGTATGGAACAAACTGTTGAAAAAGTTAAGGCTGAATTAGAAGCTATTGCCAAAAAGCTTAGTTTACCTTTGGAAAATCCAAAGGTAATTTTAGAATGGTGTAAAAATAACTCTTATACGGAAGAAATGGCAACAAAATTAATAGACCCACTTTATTCTCCTCCAAATAAAAGATACTATGCTATTCAAGTGGATGATGAAACAGGAAAAACAATTGCCAGACAAAAGACAAAAGATTCTGCGTGGGAATATTTATAAATCTAAAAATATGCCTTCCCCATTATTTATATTGTAATCATCAGCTAATTGCACATCTGAAACTTGTAATTTTTTGCGAGTTCCATTTTTATCTTTTGCATCAATTATATCTGCTCCTGTTTGTTCAGGTGCCAACGCTGTAACACTTGTAATTTGATAAATTTCATTGGGATTATTTTTGAGGCATATATAATCGCCTGTTTTAAAATTTGTTTTCATAACATTATCTTTTAAAATTTGCTCTAAGATAAGAAAATAATTATATTTGCGCAAGCCTTTCGGGGCAAAACATTGTTGGAAAATAAAAGAAGTGCCTTTACCAGTTAAAATCGCCAAATCTTTAACAAATACACAAGGCACAGTCAACTTGCTATATAGAAGTGGGTTGTCTGTCTGTGTGTATTAATAAGGCGTTTGGCGATGCCTAACTGGTAGCGGACAGCAGCCCCTTCTTCGTATAGAAACCTTTCCTTTTTGGCTGTGAAGGAAGCCAAATACTTAGTATTATGAAAAGAATTTTGTTGTTTCTAGTAGGGGCAGTAATGGCTCTTTCTATGTTTGCTCAAAAATTAACCTCTGTAAGGTCGTTTGAATATCCTGATTATGTTACTCCACACCCTTATGATGTTCGGAAAGCTACTTTAGGAGGGGAATCTCTTACGATTTCTTATAATCCTAATACTGGATATGGGATAAAATTCAGATATATGTTTCGTAATATTAATATATCTGTGAAATTTATCACTTCGGGAAATGGAAAGTATATATATACAGGAACGGATTCATCTGGTAATAAAACAGTAGTAGCTACGAAAAGAAAGTTGAACGATTTTCTCGATAATGTAGGGCAAACACAAAGCGAATCTTTTGAAAGGGATAAAGAAATAGAAATTGCTATATATGGAATTGGTGACCTATCAATATATCCATTTAAGAAGGTTGTAGAACAGGGGAATAGAAAATCCTCATCGTGTATTTATCAAGGGTATTATACCGATTTTATGCCGGAGTTAGAGGTACAGAATCAACGATGTGCTAAGCGTGCCCCTTTAACTGTCTCATATAATGATAAAAATGGAATTTATACAGTAGGTATTGAAAAAGAAGCGCATGAAATTGGACACAAAGAAACTATTTACCTAAAATATTCAGGAAGTGAAAAAGATAATACTGGGGTTACAACACATGAATATATAGATATTAGTGATAGTGGATATCGTGTTCGCACCTATAATCTGTCATTATATGAATTTGCAGTGCGCAAAGGGATTAAAGAACCAAATGAAGCAAGTAATTCTTACTTTAGATTAATCAAGGGGGATAGTGGAGTTTTTATTTTTCCATCACTTGTAACCATACCGTCTAGTTATAAATAAGATGAATGAGTACAAACTCGTTCACAAATTAATAGATAAAGTAGTTGTTTACTCTTTCCTAGCTTTCAACAAGAATTTATCAAACCTTTTAAAATCAGCCGGACTAAGTTCCGGCTCTTTTTGTATTAGTCCGTTTTTAGGGTCTATAAGGGAGGGAAGTGTTTCTGCCAATAACTTCTTAAATCCACGTTTACTTTTCGCTTTGGACGACTTATAGAGGTGATTTATTACGGTTAGGAAATAGCCTTGTTTGCCACACATTTCAAAGTAATACTTTTGAGGTATTTCCACATCGGACAAGTCCCCGAAGTAAGTGTTTATCAATAATTGTGTTCCCTGTACCGTCAGACCTATAACTTCATTGACCATTGTTACACAGGGAATAGTAACTCCACCTAATATAAGCTCTGTTTGTTTTCTGTTAGTTCTATCCATTTTGCTTCTTTTATTTCTTTATGGGTTATACGTCCGTCAGAACAACAGAGGAAACAATTAAACATATCAGAAGCGTTAATGTCCCTCAAATTATATCTGAATATAAATTCGTCAACATACTTTTGCAAGTATTTCTTCGTGTGAACATTGCGATATGCACCTAATATCATACGTTTGAAATGTGTCCAACAGGCTTCTATTCTGTTAGTGGTAACATCTTCATAACTATACAAATTCTTACTATGGTCAACAACATGACGAGGATATTCCTTGCCTATTTCGTTGTAAGAAGCATTTTCATCCGTATAGATATTGGAATCGGGCTGCACGTGTTTCTTTATAAATGCAGAAAGAGTTTTGGCAGTAGTATCCCCAGTTACTAGAGCATTTATTAAGAAATCCCGTTGTATCATTCCAACAACCGGAGTTTTGTCTTTATGGGAACGTCCTTGCGAGTGCGCCACTTTCTTGTTCCAATGGCGGTTCTTGTTTCTACCCCCGACAAGTGTTTCATCAATTTCCACATCATCCGTTAGAGGATTTTCGTTGGCAAGATACATTTGGCTTCTTATTTTATGTAGCATAAACCACGCTGTCTTTTGAGTGACATCTATATCTTTTGCCAACTGATAGGAAGAAAGACCCGCTTTATGGTTAACAACCAACCATATAGCAACGAACCACCTTTGTAGGTCAATCTTAGTTTTCTCAAACATAGTTCCTGTCTTTACGGTAAAGTTCTTCCCTGTGTTTTTACAGCGATAATCCCCGTTTTTCAATTTATAGACTTTTGAAGTTTTATCAAACGGTGAAATGGGCTTACCATGCCAATTAATAGCTTCAAGATGTTTAATGCAGGCTTCTTCATTTGGAAATTGCTTGTAAAGAGCTGGAATCGAATTTACTTTGATGTCAAACGGGTCTTTCATAAGGCTGTCCTCCAACTATTTTGTGACGTAACAATTTACAAAGATTTTATGAAATATCAAAGAAATCCGCAGACAAATTTACAGACACGTATAATTAAAAAGAAATCCCTCCGAGGACGGAAGGATTTCCAGTGTAGATATGTATATCAGTACCATATATTATTTAATGATTATTCAATGGAAACCCTTGCTGTTAAAGCTGTAGTACCTCCAACAGTCGAAGGTAGTGATTTTGGATATAACTTTAGTAAAATATGTAAGATATATGTGCCTGATACTTCCGTGAATATTTATAAAGAAAATAGTTGGTGGTCTCAATATGCAAGTAGAATACATCCTTTGTCAATGTTGCCAAAAGAATAGAAATGTAGATACAAGAAAATCGCCCTGCTTTTATTAAGTGGGGCGATTATTTATTGGGCGTGGATGCACGCATTTTGATTTCCGCGTCCAACACGATTGAATGATTGGGAGATGCCGGATTCTTTATTTTTTCTAAAATAAGTTCGGCAGCTTTTTTCCCCATCTGGTACAAAGGCGGTTCTACTGTAGTTAATTTGGGATAGACTATGTTGGAAAGTTCAGTTCCTGAAAAACTGGCTACGGCGATTTCTTCGGGTATTTTTTTTCCAAGTTCCCTCAATCTGTTCATAGCTCCAATCGCCAATGTTTCCGTAAAAGCGAAAATTGCATTAAAAGGAATATTTCTTTCCACTAATATATCCGCAGCTTTTTTCCCTTCCTCAAAAGTCATACCCGTTTTTATCAACATATTATTCTTATCAAAAGGAATCCCGAATTTAGCCAAAGCGTCTTTGTATCCTCTGACACGTTCTATGGAGTTGTAAATATCGTCCGGTCCCTGTATATGAACAATCTGTTTGCGTCCGCTTCGGATCAGACTTTCTACGAGAAAGAATGACTTCATATAATCGTCCACTATTACTTGCGGGACTTCAAGTCCATAGGGAATGCGATCGTAAAACACCATGGGCATTCCCGCTTGCTGTAAACGAGCATATTCCTCCTTATTCCTTTTATAACTGCAAAGGCAGATGATGATGCCATCCACCATGAATCCTTCCATCAGTTGCAGGTTTTCTTTCTCTTTTTCCGGATCTCCTCCCGACTCTGCAATAATCACCTTTATATTCTTGGTGTGAAGCACTTCTTGTATTCCGTTTATTACTCGTGAAGCAAATGGCGTAACCATTTCAGGAACTATCACTCCCACGGTATTAGTATGTCCGTATTTAAGATTGATTGCTACAGGGTTTGGTCTATATCCCAATCTTTTAGCCGCTTCTATTACCTTTTCTTTTGTTTCTTTACGGATATTCTTGTCATCCCCCAATGCACGAGATACAGTGGAGACGGATATTGACAAATGTCGAGCGATGTCTTTTATGGTTATATACTTCATGCTGAATGATTGTTTAAATCAAAGCAAAGATATTGATTTCAAACAATAAATCCTAATATTGGAGTAAAATACGAATCCCATTTGCTTTTGTGCAATGCTTTTGTAACGTTTGCAGATTTTGGGAACGTTCCCGCAATCGTTTGCAGGCAAAAGAGTTAGGAAAAAACTTTTTTTCAAGCTCTCATTCTTTATCTTTGCTACATCAACGTGATGTCGAACTAAAGAAAAAGAACTATGAAAACACACCTCTTTTCTTGTAAGTGCGGTCGAAAGCACATCAAAGTTTACTATCTATTTGAACCGGTAATAATTAAGATATATGAGTGATTTTAAGGCGATTCATTTTGAATTTAGCACCAACGTTTAAATGAAAGGATAAAAACGGTCATGGACAAGAATGTACGAAGTATAGAAATTTCGAAACGGGTTCCAATTGTGGGCAACTATGATGTAGTTGTCTGCGGTGGCGGACCTGCTGGTTTCATAGCGGCCATTGCGGCGGCTCGCAGTGGTGCGAAAACTGCTGTTGTGGAACAATATGGTTTTTTAGGTGGAATGGCTACAATGGGGCTTGTTACTCCTTTGAGTGTATTCACCTATAATAATGAAAAGGTGATAGGCGGTATTCCATGGGAGTTTATCGAACGGCTGGAGAAGATGGGAGGCTGTATCATTGAGAAACCTCTTGGCAACGTAGCTTTTGATCCGGAGCTTTACAAGCTTTTATGCCAGCAAATGATGCTGGAAGCCGGCGTGGATATGTATATGCATTCTTACTTAAGCGGTTGTCAGGCAAAAGACGGCAAAATATCCTGTATCCTCTTTGAGAATAAGAATGGGACAGAGGCCATCAGTGCCGATATGTATATCGACTGCACTGGGGATGGTGACCTTGCCGCTATGGCGGGTGTTCCGATGCAAACAGATGAGTGTAAACCTCTGCAACCTCTTTCTACCTATTTTATATTAGGAGGCGTGGATACAGATTCGCCCATGATAATCGATGCCATGCACCATAATAAACAAGGGCAGAATTGTCATTGCATTGCAGTTCGTGAGAAACTTTTGGCAATGAAAGAGGAGCTTGGCATCCCCGAGTTCGGAGGTCCTTGGTTTTGCACCACTCTTCGTCCGGGTGAAGTAACTGTTAATATGACCCGTACTGCAGGAAATGCCATCGATAATAGAAATTTTACTGCAGCGGAATGTCGCTTACGGGAAGACGTATTTAAAATAGCACGAATCTTTAAAGAGAACTTTGATGAGTTTAAAAACAGCTATGTGACGACAGTCGCCGTACATGCCGGTATTCGTGAGACACGCCGTATCAAAGGTGTACATACCATTACAGCAGAAGAATATGTGAATGCTTATAAATATCCTGATAGCATATCACGAGGCGCACATCCTATAGATATCCATGTCGCAGCAGGTGCGGAACAGAGCGTAACTTTCCTTAAAAAAGCGGCGTATGTACCTTATCGCGCCCTTATAGCTGAAGATTTTCCGAATCTGCTCGTAGCAGGACGCTGTATTAGTGCCGATAAGACTTCCTTTGCGTCACTTCGCGTTCAGGCAAGTTGTATGGGGGTAGGACAAGCCGCAGGAGTGGCAGCCGTACAATGTATAAAGGCAGGTGTGACAGTACAAAAGGCTGATATTCACAATCTCATAGAGGAATTAAAGAAACTTGGAGCAATTATATAAAGAATATGGAACGATTAGATTATATTATTATTTTACTCTACTTTCTCGGATTGATTGCCGTGAGTGTTGTGATGTCCCGGAAAATCAAAAACTCCGAAGATATGTTTATTGCCGGACGAAATTCTTCGTGGTGGCTGTCGGGAGTCTCTTCCTACATGACCATCTTTTCGGCAAGTACTTTTGTCGTTTGGGGAGGTGTCGCTTATAAATCGGGACTTGTTGCAGTAGTTGTTGCACTTTGTCTTGGTTTAGCATCGTTTATTGTCGGTAAATGGATCTCGGGCAAATGGCGGGAGCTACGTATTAAATCGCCGGGAGAGTTTCTCACCATCCGGTTCGGACACCGCACAGTGAGTTTTTACACGATTTCAGGAATTGTAGCCCGTGCGGTGCATACGGCAGTGTCTCTGTATGCGGTAGCGGTTGTGATGTGTGCGTTAATCAAAGTAGATGGTGGCAGTATTTTGGCAAGTACAGGTATGGTGGGCGATTCACCGATGGGGTACCTTAGTATTTGGTGGGCGCTTCTCATTCTTGGTGCCATCGCTCTTGGATACACCATTGCCGGAGGATTTCTTGCGGTACTAATGACTGATGTAATTCAGTTCGGAGTACTTCTGACCGTGGTTGTATTTATGATACCTCTTTCATTTAACGCAGTTGGAGGCGTAAGTGTATTTATCGATAAGGCAAATGAGATACCGGGATTCTTCTCGGGTACATCTCCAACCTATACATGGGGGTGGCTTTTACTGTGGGTATTTCTCAATGTGTCCATGATTGGCGGCGATTGGCCGTTTGTACAGCGATACATAAGCGTACCTACTACAAGAGACGCGAAAAAGAGTACTTATTTAATAGGAATTCTTTATCTCGCCACTCCTCTCATCTGGTATCTTCCTACCATGATTTATCGTGTGATGGAACCCGGACTTGCGCTTGATTTGGATGCAACTACAATGACTTTCAACGGTGAACACGCTTATGTGAATATGAGCAAACTCGTGCTCATGAAAGGAATGGTCGGCATGATGTTGGCAGCGATGCTATCGGCCACATTGAGCAATGTTTCGGGTATTTTGAATGTATATGCCAATGTATATACCTATGATATTTGGGGACACAAAGAGAAAAACCGTCAGGCAGATGAGAAAAAGCGTATAAAGGTAGGACGTCTCTTCACATTTGCCTTTGGACTTGTGATTATCGCTTTGTCAATGCTCATTCCGTTTGCCGGAGGTGCCGAAAAGGTGGTAGTAACCCTTCTTACTATGGTGATGTGTCCTTTATATATTCCGTCGATATGGGGACTGTTCTCAAAGCGGCTGACAGGCAACCAACTTATTACCGCAATGATTCTTACTTGGTTCGTTGGTATTATGGCTCGTATCATAATTCCCGCCTCCGTTATTAGTCCAAGCCTTATAGAGTCTGTTTCCGGTTGTGTACTTCCCGTACTTATCCTTGCAATAATGGAAGTTTGGTCGGCACATAAAAAGTATGAGGACAATGGTTATCAAGCCATTTGTGAATATACTGATCCTGAAGCTGATCGCGAACCGACATTAAAAGAGAAGAAAGCGGTATTAATTTATTCGCATTTGGCCGTTAACTGCTTCTGTATCACCATTGGTGTCGTTGCGCTTTTGCTGATTGGTCTGCTTATTGTTGGCGATCCGAAGACGCTTGCGGTCAAAGGAATCGTAATAGGAAGCATCGTACTGATGGTTGCCATGATACTTGCTTATGTGATATACAGAATTATATATGCAAGACGTCTGAAAAATGTCTAGCTAGTCAATTATTAATAACCCTAAATACTAATCAAATGAATCTAAAGATGTTATTGTTTGCAAGTGTGTCGCTTGTGCTTTTTGCATCTTGTCATACCTCGGATGATCCGTATATGACACTCGCGACAAAGACACTTGATGTAGAAGCAGAAGGTGGGCTTTTCACCGTTGATCTTTCATCAAATGTCTATTACAGAGTCAATAACGATTGCCAGATCGATGGAAGTGATAGCCATTGGGCAGTTGTTGATTCGTATGAGACACAAGGTGAGATTACTAAATTTACAATCAAAGTCTCTGAAAATTCGTCGACTAGTTCACGTGTCGGTGCCATTCGTTTCATTGGCGATGATGTAACTCCTCTAAAGCTGGTTATTACCCAAAAGATGATTGTTCCTAAAGGCATCAGTCCTATAACCGAATCGGTCGACGCAACTACAACGGAATCTTCGTTCAAAGTCTTCGGTGATAAGGAGTGGAATGCTGTATGTACAGATGCAGATGTGACCGTTTCTCCTGCAAATGGGTTAGGTGAATGTGATATTAAACTTACTTTCCCGGAGAACAAGACATTTGCCAAACGGACAATTAAAGTAACAGTAACCATCCAGGATGATACGGACTATACCTATACTCTTGTACAAGATGCTTTCTCGGGCATTTTGGCTGATTGGGACTTGAAGAGTTTAACCGCTAACACAAATGGAACATTTACTGATGATGAAGCACAGTCTGTATTCCCGGGAGCTAATGGCAAGTATATTGCTCCAAGTGCCGGAAGTGGTAAAATTGAGTATTGGGCATGTGACCGGACTGGTTATGTAGCGCAGAATGCTGTATGCAGCCGTGCCGTGGGTGGTAATGGTGACCCGTATGTATCAGGAGCTATTCCCGGTGATTATTGGTATGTCTATGGGGATATGAAAGGTACGACCATTCCTGCCGGTACCAAGATACACTTCTATTTTGTGACCAAATTAGGAACGATGTGTTCCAACTACTGGATGATCGAGTTCAAGGATGGAGAAGAATGGAAACCGGCTCTTCCGACTTCGTCTCTTCAGGAAAGTGCGACAGAAACACTGTCGGGTGCACCTATTAATTACTCGGCAACTATTACCTACAACTTTGCGGGAATGTTGCTCGATACCAGCAACAATGGTGCATATATCCCTGCCGAAGGAATATTTACCACGACTAAAGATATGGACGAGATTGTGTTAAGATTTGGACAGGCAGGCCGTTTATGTCTTAATGGCGCCAAATTCGCTGGAAAGTATATAGACTGTACACACACAAGTGGCCAGACACGTTTTTCAGCGCAACATCCGAGTAATCCTGAAACAGGTGAGGCAATCAAAGAGTATAACCAACATGTATTGCTTGAAATCGTAGAATAAATAGTATGAAAAAAAGTATATTAAGCCTGTTATTGGCATGTTTCCTGCAAATCAATCTGGCTTTTGCACAGAATGTAATGAAGGGTGTCGTTAGCGATGCCAATGGTCCTCTTGTCGGAGTGGTGATCCACGATAAAGACAATGGAAAAGGTACTACCTCCGATATGTCGGGAAAGTATGCGCTCAATGGCGCAGAATCAGGCCATACAATAGAATTCCGTTATCTTGGTTATGTGACCGAGACTGTGGTATGGGATGGTAAAAGTGTAGTAAATATGAAACTTAAAGAGGATGCTGTACAACTTGAAGAGACGGTTGTTATCGGCTATGGATCTGTAAAAAAGAAAGATCTTACAGGTGCGGTCGGGGTAATCAACAGTTCGCTTATCGAAAAACAGAGTACTTCTCAACTTTCACAATCTTTGCAAGGACTGATTCCGGGACTGACGGTTACCCGTTCGAGCAGTATGCCGGGAGCGAGTGCTACGGTTCAGGTGCGTGGTGTGACAACAATGTCTGATTCGAGTCCGCTTATCCTTGTCGATGGTATGATGGTCAGTAGTCTCGATAATATAGCAAGCGAGGATGTACAGCAGATTACTGTACTTAAAGATGCGGCTTCTGCATCCATCTATGGTGCCCGTGCAGCTGCCGGTGTTATCTTGATAACAACCAAGGAGGCAACCGAGGGA
This sequence comes from Bacteroides luhongzhouii, assembly GCF_009193295.2. Taxonomy (NCBI): domain Bacteria; kingdom Pseudomonadati; phylum Bacteroidota; class Bacteroidia; order Bacteroidales; family Bacteroidaceae; genus Bacteroides; species Bacteroides luhongzhouii. The sequence continues at coordinate 3,045,943 of NZ_CP059973.1, forward strand.
CAACTTTCGATCGGTTATAACGGAGAGATTTCGTTGTCTTCTCCTACCGAATTTCCGAAATTCCTGACCGACCCTTATCACTACATGACAATGTATAATGAATGGTCGTGGAATGATGCCGGTAATCCTGCGGGAGGCGAGTTTGCCAACTATTCACAGGATTACATCAACAACTATGCTAGCAACAATAGGTATGATCCCATTCAATATCCTATCTATGATTGGAAAGACGCCATTCTTTCGAGTACCGCTATGCGCCATAAGCACAACTTGACAATGACGTATGGCAACAAGGTAATCAAGAGCCACACTTCCGCTACCTACGAAAATGCCGACGCTGTCTATAAAGGTTCAAACCACGAAAGAATCTCTATCCGTTCGCGTAATAATCTGAAGATTAGTGATAAACTTTCCGGTTCTATTGATTTATCGGTACGTTATGCTACGAAAAATGACCCGACTTCCGGTAGTCCGATTCGTGCAGCTTATATGTATCCTTCCATTTATTTAGGACTTTATCCGGATGGTCGTGTTGGCCCCGGTAAAGACGGCAGCCTTAGCAATACGCTTGCCGCCTTATTGGAAGGCGGAGAGAAGAAGACCGTATCCAACACAATGACCGGTAAATTCTCGTTGAGCTATAAGCCCATAAAAGATTTGACCCTTACTGCCAATCTGACTCCTACCGTCGGAACTGTTTCGATCAAGGAGATGAAGAAAGCCATACCTGTTTACGATGCATACGAAACCGATGTTATGCTGGGATATGTTTCGGGGTATACTTCTAATTCGCTAAGTGAAGAACGCCGTAACATCAAATCATTAGAGAAACAATTCATCGCTACATACGACAAGACCTTCAGCAAGGTACATAACTTCAATGCCATGGTCGGTTATGAAGATTATAGTTATACGTATGAAACGATGTCGGGATCGACAAACGATATGTCTTTGTCTTCTTTCCCTTATCTTGATTTGGCGAACAAGAATGCCCTTGCCGTAGCCGGTAATTCTTATCAGAATGCATACCGTTCATTTTTTGGCCGTGTCATGTATAATTACGACAGCCGTTACTATCTCCAGATTAATGCTCGTGAAGACGGATCTTCACGTTTTCACAAGGATCACCGTTGGGGATTCTTTCCGTCCGCATCGGTGGGGTGGGTAATCTCTAATGAGAAATTCATGCAAAACATAACCCCGATAAGTTATCTGAAGTTCCGTGCTTCTATCGGTACTCTCGGTAACGAGCGGATTGGAAATTATCCTTATCAGACATACATTTCATTCAATAATGCCATTATGTATGACAGTGCAGGTTCTACGCCCCAATCCTCAATGTCCGCCGCGCAACAGGATTATGCGTATGAGAATATCCATTGGGAGAAAACACAGAGCTGGGATATAGGTGTGGATGCCGCTTTCTTTAACAATCGTCTTGACTTTAGCGCAGACTATTATTATAAGAAGACAACAGATATGCTCTTGTCGGTAGCAATCCCGTCGTTTACAGGTTATTCGGCACCTGACAGGAATGTCGGTAAAATGCACACTCGCGGTTGGGAAGTGAAACTCGGCTGGTCTGACCGTATCGGAGATGTAAGTTATGCGGTAAGTTTTAATGTCTCTGATTACAAGTCTATAATAGATAACCTTAACGGCAAGCAGCAGTTTAACAGTGATGGTACCATTATTACTGAAGGTGCAGAATATAACTCATGGTATGGATATAAGACTGCAGGTTTGTTCCAGACCGCAGAGGAAGTCAGTGAAAGTGCTTTGCTTTCGGCTTCTACCAAACCGGGTGATGTGAAATATGTAGATGTCAGCGGTCCGGATGGCACTCCTGAAGGAATTATCAATGAGACATACGACCGTGTAGTGCTTGGCAGCTCATTGCCACATTATCTATACGGAGGTTCTATTAGTTTGGGTTGGAAAGGTCTCTCTTTCTCCCTACTCTTTAATGGTGTCGGGAAACAACTTTCACGCCTCACCGAAAGTATGATTCGCCCCATGCAGGGACAATGGCTTCCGGCTCCGTCAGTCCTTCTGAACGACAATGGCAGCCGTAATTATTGGAGTGTGTACAACACTGCAGAGCAGAACGCGGCAGCCAGCTATCCCCGTTTGAGTCATCAGGGCGGTGAATACAACAACTACAAAATGTCGGATTACTGGCTCAAGAGTAGTGCCTATATGCGTATAAAGAATATCAACGTTGGCTATACAGTTCCTAAGAAAATCGTCTCTAAAGTCGGAATCAAGGGACTTCGGGTGTACGTCAATATCGATGATCCATACTGCTTTGATAGTTATCTTTCGGGATGGGATCCTGAAGCAGGCGCTTCTACCTATATCACACGCACTTATACATTTGGAGTGGATATTAAATTCTAATGGAGTATGAAAAAATTACATAATATGAAAAAAATACATGTATTGATTTGCATGATAGCTCTTCTATCTGTAACTTCTTGTGTGAACCTCGATCTGAATCCTCCTTCAGCTGCATCCAGTGAAAACTGGTTCTCGTCACCAGAGGAAGTTCGAATCTCATTGAACGATTTTTATCGCAGTACTTTCTTTGTTATAGAAGAAGGTTGGACGCTGGACCGTAATACGGATGACTGGGCGCAACGAACCAACATTTATACCATTGCGGCAGGTTCACTGAATGCGTCTTCTACAAGTAATCCTAACATCAAGACTGTTTGGAGTTACACGTATAAGAACATTAGTCGTGCCAACCGGATTTTGGAGGCACTCGACAAACTTGAAGGCAAATATTCCACCACTGAACTGAATACACTTCGTGCCGAAGCCCGTTTTTTCAGGGCGTTTGCTTATTCACGTTTGATTACTCTTTGGGGAGATGTTCCTTTCTACCTGACTTCGATTACTCCGGAGGAAGCATTTGAGATGGGACGTACCGACAAAGCTGTCGTTCTGAAACAAATTTATGAAGATTATGACTATGCCGCAGAAAATTTGCCGGCCGCAAATAATAATAGCGGCGCCACCCGTGTGGACAAAGGAACGGCTTATGCTTACAAGGCTCGTACCGCTCTCTATCAACACGACTACGGGACTGCCGCAAAGGCTGCGCAAGACTGTATGGATCTGGAAGTATATGACTTAGCCCCTGATTATGGAGAACTTTTCCGCGACAAGACAAGAGGAAGCAAAGAAGTTATCTTCTCTGTTGCTCACTCAAGCGACCTTGAGTTGGATGAAGACGGTAAACCTACTACACAGGCTATCGGTTCCTTTATTGCCCGTTCGGCAGGCGGTACACATAATGCACAACCTTCGTGGGAACTTCTTGCTGTCTACGAAATGACGAATGGCAAGACGATTGATGAACCGGGCAGTGGCTTTGACCCTCACGATCCATTTGCCAACCGTGATCCCCGTTGCCTGGAAACATTTGCAGCTCCCGGCAGCCGTATCTATGGTATTGAGTGGAATCCTGCGCCAAACGCACTCGAAGTAATGGATTATACGCAAAATCGCATGATTACAAACAAAGATTCCAAAGGCGGTTTGGATGCATCCAACTGCGCTTACAATGGTTGTTGTCTGCGCAAAGGCGCACAAGAGTCATGGCGTACTACTTTGTATAACGACAACCCCGTCATTCTCATGCGTTATGCAGATGTCTTGTTGATGTATGCCGAAGCTAAGATTGAGTTGGGAGATATTGACGCTACTGTTCTTGCTTGCATCAACGATGTCCGCGCCCGTGCTTATGGCACCACCCGTACACAAACCAACGACTATCCGTCCATTACGACAACCGATCAGACAGCATTGCGCAAAGTGCTCCGTCGTGAGCGTCGTGTGGAGTTTGCATGGGAAAATCTGCGTTATTTCGACTTGCTTCGTTGGCATCAGTTTGAGAATGCTTTCGGACACAATATGTACGGATTTACCCGTACAGCCAACAGGGCAAAGGAATATTTTGCGGCGGGCAACTGGTTTTGGCCGGAGACTCCGACGTTTGACAAAGACGGATTTCCTTCTTTTGAAGCGATGGCGGACGGAACCTATATCGTCCAGCACGGTGAACGTAAGTTTGATGAGAAAATTTATTTGTGGCCATTGCCAAGTGATGATGTATTGATAATGAATGGAAAACTTGTTCAAAATCCAGGGTACTAACTTTATTAAATAAATGATATTATGAGCATTGGAGAAATTTTATTGCACAGTCGCTATCAACCATTGAAAAGGGTGTTGAGCTATGATGTATTCAACACTGGCTTTAACGGCTGGATGACATTGATGCCTAACTTTACGGAATATCCCGATTTTGATGTTCCCAAGACATTGGTCAATAAAGACCAGTGGCCACCGGTCATGCTTAGTTCCGCTACTTTCAGGTATCCGGGCACTCACGGGGCAATGTCCGGCACTTACTCTCTTAAACTTTCGACAAGACCTGTTGCCGCTCCTTATACGGAGATTCCGGCGGAAGGCTGTCTGGGACATGCCATTAAGCGGCTGTCGTTCTCTCGTCCGGGCTGCAAATATTTGCAGATAGAATGTTGGTTTACATACACGGCGGAGCAGGATGTGGTGGATGGCGGTGACCGTCCACAACCGGGTTTGCATGAGAGTTCCATCCGCGATTTTGGTCTGGGATTCGATGTACAGGAGGGTGGAAAACGCTACCATGTAGGAGTCCGCTATCTCAATGCAGTAGATGGCAAATTAATGCAGAAGTGGCAGTATGAACATTCCAATGAAGACATTACCGACCGTGATTGGGCTTATGGACTTGACGGAGACTGGTGTAAGAGGGGAGTTGATCCCTGGTGGTTCGGCCGCCGTTATCCTAATGGCGACCACGATGGGTTTAAGGATTTGAAAGATGGTCATCAGAAACTCATTTACAATGAGACCGACTGTAAACTCAATTGGCAATACATGCGTCTGAAACTTGACACACAGCTTCGTGAATATGTCGAGTTCCAATGTCAGGATAGAATTTGGGATATGCGTGGCATTGCAGCCGATACCGTTGACGGATATGACCGCATCGACAATCTTATCAATCCTCTTTTCTGGGTGGGTACTGATACCAATCGTCGTGTATTCTTTTATATAGATTCTGTTGTTGTTTCACAAGAATAAAAGGAGGTATGTAATATATGAAAATGTTTAATGATTCCCACCTTGAGGTAAAAAAGTTCTTTAAAGGCACTTTCTTCACTCATCCTTACGAGGCTGGTTGGGCAGATGAGGCTATATTCTTTGTTATGGTTGAGAAAATAGAAGGAGATCCCGTATTCGAAGGTCGTGTACAACTATCGCAAGACGGTATACATTGGGCTGACGATGGTAGTGAGCCTGTAATCTTCAAAGGACTTGGCCAACATATTATAAAGGTAAATTCAAATTTTGGTAATTATATTCGTCTTGCCGTCAGCATTGAAGGCGGAGAGATGTTTTTAAATCTTCATATAGCATGCAAAGGTTAATATTTATACTTAGTCTGTTCATCCTTGCGATTGTAGGATGCAGCTCCAATGAGTCTCACTCATTTTTGATTCGTCCGGATGGAGGTGGAGAAGATGCTGCCACTGAAATAGAGGTAGGTAAAACAATTCCTGCCTGGCAAGAGGGTATGATGGATATTCATTTCATCAATACGACTACCGGTGAAAGCATGTTTGTAATATTCCCGGATGGTACGCAAATGCTTATCGATGCCGCAAGTTCGAGTGTTACGACCAACTCTAATAGTAATACGACCAACACCGGTATCCGTAGTCGTTGGGATCCGACTCTGACTTCTACCCGTGGTTCACAGATTATAACTGACTACATCCGTAAGTGTATGGTATGGACAGGTAACAGTACGATTGATTATGCAGTACTTACACACTTCCATAATGACCACTTTGGCGGTTATACTTCCTCCTTGCCGAAATCTTCCAACTCCAGCACTTATTCGTTGATAGGTTTTGCCGAGATTTTCGACAATTTCAAGATTGGTACGCTTCTCGATCGTGGCTATCCCGATTATAACTATCCGTTCGACATGGCAACCATGGCAGACAATGCTCCAAGTTGTAGTAACTATATCAATGCAGTGAAATGGCATGTCGCCAATAAAAAGTTTGATGCTGCGATATTCAAAGCAGGGGCGAATAATCAGATCGTTCAAAAGTATAATCCTGTGAAGTATCCTACTGCAAAGGTGCAAAACGTGGCAGTGAATGGAGAGATCTGGACTGGTTCGGGCACTACCACAAAGAAAACATTCCCTGAACTCTCGGAGATTTCATACGAAAACAGCAAGAACATTACCTCCAGTGACAATTGTCCGCCGGAGAACATAACCAGTTGTGTGATGAAAGTTTCGTATGGCAATTTTGATTTCTTTGCCGGAGGCGATCTTCAGTATAACGGACGTTCGAGTCATGCGTGGAAAGATGCCGAACTGCCTTGTGCAAAAGCGGTAGGTCAGGTGGAACTGATGAAAGCCGATCATCATGGAACGAGCAACACCAATCAGGCGGATGCTCTGAAAGCACTCAATCCACAAACGATTGTTGTCAATTCGTGGGTAGATTGTCATCCTCGTACCGATATACTGAATTTGATGGAGACAACACTCCCTGCATGTGATATATTTATCACTAACTTTTGGCAGGGCGATCGTCCCAGCGGAGTAGACGACCGGGTAACGGCGGAAGAGGCTGCGAGAGTAAAGGGATATGATGGACATATTGTAGTTCGTGTGACCGACGGAGGAAACAAATACAGAGTTGTGACGATCACCGATTCTGACGGAGCAATGACCGTTAAGACTATTTCCGGTCCATATACAAGCAGATAATGAATACAAAATACTATGATGTAATAGTAGCAGGTGCAGGTCCTGCCGGGATATGTGCGGCTGTAGCCGCCGCCCGGCAAGGAGCACGTGTTGCTCTTATCGAAAGATACGGAGTCATCGGAGGTAACCTGACCGCCGGGTATGTCGGCCCTATTCTCGGTAGTGTAAGCAAGAACACGATGCGCGATGAGGTTTGTGCTATTCTTGGCGTCAAAGACAATGACTGGATTGGCGAACATGGAAATGCTCACGATTTCGAAGAGGCAAAACTTACATTGGCAGAATTTGTCGCCAGGGAAAAGAACGTCGATGTCTTTTTGCAATGTTGTGTGTCGGATGTTATTCGTGACGGAAAGGTGGTAAAAGGCATTAAGTGTGCAAGTAACGAGGGGACGCTCTGTTTTGAAGCCGCGGTTACGATCGACTGTACCGGTGATGCCGTGGTATCTTTTCTTGCCGGTGCAAAAATAGAAAAAGGACGTGCTGACGGACTCATGCAACCTGTAACCCTTGAATACACCATTGACGGAGTAGATGAATCGAAAGGGATTATCTGTATTGGAGATGTAGACAATGTCCAACTGAATGGCGAGTGTTTTCTTGATTGGTGCAAAAAGAAAGCCGATGAGGGCAAACTTCCCCGGATGCTTGCTGCCGTGCGTTTGCATCCGTCAGTCAGACCGGGTTGCCGTCAGGTAAATACGACACAAGTCAATAGGGTGGATATTACTTCGGTAAGCTCTATTTTCACCGCTGATCTTGAACTTAGGCAACAGATACGTCTCCTGACTCAATTCTTGAAAGAAAATTTGCCGGGTTACGAAAACTGTAGAGTGATCGGAAGTGGTACAACAACCGGAGTGCGCGAAAGCCGCAGGGTGATGGGTGACTATGTGATCGATGCCGATGAGATGGCGGAAGGCTGTCGTTTTGCCGATGTGGTAGTACATAAGGCATTGTTCATTGTCGATATACATAATCCTGACGGAGCCGGACAGGCGGAACCGACCATACAATATTGCAAACCATACGATTTGCCGTATCGTTGTTTTCTTCCGTTGGGCTTGGAAGGGCTTCTTGTGGCGGGACGGTGCATATCGGGTACTCACAGAGCTCACGCTTCATATCGTGTCATGAGTATTTGCATGGCGATGGGAGAGGCCGTTGGCATTGCCGCTGCCATGAGTGCGTTGCAGCATTGTACTCCGCGGGCTCTCGATGTAGGAGAGTTGCAGAAACGGCTTGAATCGTTAGGCGTAGAGCTGTTTGATTAACGTAAAACATAATCATACTTTAAATTTATAGAGCATACTTATGAAGAAAATATATTTGTCTGTCGTGTGCCTATTGATCTCTATTCCCCTTATCGCGCAGTTATATGTAGAGCCGGAGAAGGAGGTAGAATGCTCTGTCTTCCTGACAAAGGAAGGACGGGGGCGAGCACAGCAAGGACTTGAAATATGGGATGATTACATATTCTCGTGCGAGGATGGAGGACACGTGAATATCTATGATTTCAAAAGTGCTGATCCGAAACCTGTGGCAGGCTTTGAGTTGGCGTCCTCCCATCCGGACAACCATGTAAATAATGTATGCTTTGGCGTCGAGACAAAACGCGGAGCATCGTTTCCTCTCTTGTATATTACAAACGGGAAGGTAGGAAGCGAGTTGGAATGGTTGTGTTTTGTGGAGAGTATCACCCGTCGTGGAAAACGTTTTAGCAGCGAAATCGTACAGACAATTGAACTCGATGGTTCGAAGTGGGCGGAGAAAGGATATGTCTCTATCTTCGGCGCACCAAGTTGGCTGGTCGATCGGGAGCGAGGATTTATATGGATATTCTCGGCGCGTAAACGCACTGTGGCGAAGGTGACAAAGCATGCATGGGAAAACCAGTATGTTGCCACCAAATTCCGTATACCGTCATTGAGTGAGGGCGCAAAGGTGCGCCTCGACGAAAATGACATTCTCGATCAGGTGGTGTTCCCCTATGATGTGTGGTTCACACAAGCGGGCTGTATGCATGATGGCAAAATCTATTTTTGCTTCGGAGTTGGGAAACAGGATGACAACCGTCCTTCCTGCATTCGGGTGTACGATACTGATAGGCGGACAATTGCTGCCCGATACAATGTGCAGGAACAGGTTATTTACGAACCGGAAGATATTGTGGTCAAAGATGGAGTTATGTATGTCAATACCAATACAAATGCGAAAAAGACGTCCGATCTTCCTTGCATATTCAAACTCTCTCTTCCGAAAGAAAAGCCGATGGCCGAAAATCCTCTCGACGAGATACGCCGAGACCCGGAACGTGCGGGCGGAGTGTATTATGTGACCGATCTTTCACATCCGGTTACGCCGGCGCCCAAAGGATATAAGCCTTTCTATATAAATGGCTATTTCCGTCACGGAGCGCGTCAGATAGACGATGCGGTGACTTATCCTGCCATATACGGCGTATTGGAGAAAGCTCATACCACAAACAACCTTACCAATTTTGGGAAAGCACTGTACGAACGTCTTGAACCGTTCAAGAAGAATGTGTTTTACAAAGAAGGCGATCTGACACAAATCGGTTATCGTCAGACAAGGGAAATAGGCCGGAGGATGGTACAAAACTATCCGGAAGTATTTGAAGGTCATCCCTATTTGAAGACTAACGCAACGAATGTGCTTCGGGTGGCGGCTACCATGCAATCTGTAAATTCGGGGATTTTGTCGTTGCGTCCCGGACTTGAATGGGCAGAGATAGACAACTCCCGTTCGTTCCTTACCATGCTGAATCCTTATGGCAACGTATGTCCCGACAGGAGTTCGCTTGATAAGTATATACTTGGTAAAGAAAACAGTTGGTATAAAAAATATCGTTCATATATAGATGAAAAGTTGGATGTGGATGCTTTTTTTACAAGACTGTTTATAGACATTGCACAAATAGAAAGTGAGTATGACAAGTACGACCTGATCCACCGCTTCTGGTTAATGGCGTCGCTTATGCAATGCCTTGATCGCCAAGTGCCTATATGGGACCTTTTTACAGAAGAGGAAATATTGGCTTGGGCGGAAATTGAGAACTATAAGTATTTTGCGCAGAAAGGTCCTGAACCGGTCTCTCACGGGCGTAGTTGGGGACTTGCGTCACGCACGTTACGCCATTTATTAGATGAGTCTGCCGAAGATCTGGTTCGCAAGCGTCATGGTATTAATCTCAACTTCGGACATGATGGCGTTCTTATGGCCATCTTGACAAATCTGCAAGCCGGGACGTGGGCGCGTGAAGCCAGTAATTCCAAAGAAGCGTTGCGGAGTTGGAAGTATTGGGATATTCCGATGGGTGCGAATCTTCAGATGGTATTTTATCAATCGGAAGACAATCCGGACGTTTTAGTTAAGTTTATGCTGAATGAAAAAGACCTCCGGTTGCCGTTGGAAGCGGTTGAAGCATCTTATTACAAATGGAATGAGGTTTATAAATTCTATATAGAACATTGCGACAAGGTGGAAAAATCACTTGCCGAAACATTGAAATTATCGTATGAAGACTTTTAATTATAATCGTGCTGAAATAAAGGCTGGAATAGTACATTTCGGCGTTGGAAACTTCCATCGAGCACATCTTGAAGCTTACACAAATCTTTTACTTGAAGATCCGGCACAAAGATGCTGGGGAGTATTCGGAGCCATGATTATGCCTACGGACGGGGTATTGTTCAACGCCCTCAAGAAAGACGACGGCATATATCAGTTGACGACATGCAGCCCTTCCGGCGAACAGGATAGCATGCTGATTGGTTCGCTTGTAGAACTTGCATGGGGGGAAATAGATAGTGAGCCTATCATCGCAAAAATAGCATCGGAGGAGATAAAAATCATCTCTCTCACCATTACCGAAGGGGGATATAAGGTCGATTTTAACCAGTCGCGTAGTGTGTTTTGGTATGTAGCCGAAGGACTTAAACGTCGGATGGCGAAGGATCTACCGATCACTATTCTTTCGTGTGACAACATGCAAATGAACGGTAACGCTGCCAAATGTGCGTTTATGTCATACTTCGAAGCGAAATATCCTGAGGTGGCAGCGTGGGCGAAAAAGAAAGTGACGTTCCCGAATTCGATGGTGGACCGAATCACTCCCGTAACAAAACCGGGTAAGGGCACTGATGTGTGTTGTGAAGACTTTATACAATGGGTGATTGAAGATAATTTCATTGCAGGCCGTCCTGCATGGGAGAAAGTAGGAGTTACATTCACCCATGATGTGACTCCGTATGAAATCATGAAATTAAGTCTTCTCAATGCGTCACATACCCTTCTTTCTTATCCTGCCTATATGGAAGGATTCAGGAAGGTCGATGCTGTAATGGCAGACGAGAGGTATCGTGCAATGATAAAGCTGTTTATGAATAGGGACGTTACTCCTTATGTTCCGGTTCCTGAGGGCGTTGACCTTGAAGCGTATAAAGCCCAGCTTATCGAACGATTTTCAAACAAGGCGATCAGCGATCAGGTATCACGGCTTTGCGGCGATGGTATTGCTAAGTTTGCCGTTTATGTAGTACCCATACTCAAACAGATGTTGCAGGATGGGAAGGATATTTCGATAGAGGCTTTCCTGATAGCTGTTTATTGCAAATACTTGATAGGTGCGCGCACCGAGTCCGGTGAAAATATAGCTATCTCCGAACCTCACATCACCCCGGCGGACAGGAAGTTGATTTCCGGAGGATCACCGGCCGAGTTCTTGAAGATATCACCTTTTGTGTCATTGGGACTGGACAAATATCCTGTGTTTATGGAAAAGTATGAGCAGTTTTATGCCATGCGGGTAGCGGAAGGGTTGAAGGTCTTATTACAGTAAACAACTAAAAAAATACAGGCTATGAAGAAGTTTTTCATAACGGTTGTTCTGTCGCTTTCGTGTGTATTGTCGGTTTCGGCACAAAAACAGATGGAGGCATCAACGCTTAACCTGATAGGTAAGCCGTTTGAATCGACTCCCAATCCGTATCATAGAGTCGATACATTGGTTTATAAAGGTTTTAACAGAACAGAGAATCGACAACTCCGTTGTTCTGCCGGTATGGCTGTATTGTTTAAAACGAACACACGTAATATACAGATTACGACAAAGTGGGGGTATGTATATTCGAGCCATTCAACCATGCCGATCTCTTATAAAGGATATGATCTTTATATCAAAAATGCAAACGGTAGATGGCAGTATGCGGCAAGCGGTTCATTGAAAGCGTATAAGGGCGAGAAAACCGAGACATTCACGCTCATTGAGAATATGGATGGTACGATGCACGAATGTATGATGTATATGCCAATGTATTCGGAGGTCATTTCTTGCAAGATAGGGATAGATGACGATGCTGTTATCGAACCGTTGAAGTCCGATTTTCGTCATAGGATAGTGGTATATGGCTCTTCATTTACGCAAGGAGTAAGCACGGATCGATCCGGCATGAGTTATCCCATGCAATTTATGCGAAATACAGGTCTTCAAGTCGTGTCGCTCGCAACAAGCGGACGTTGTCTGATGCAGCCTTATATGCTCGACGTTCTTGCGGAAGTCAAGGCTGATGCCTTTATATTCGATACATTTTCAAATCCTGACGCAGAACTGATAAGAGAGCGCCTGATGCCGTTTATAGATCGGCTTATAGCGGTACATCCGGCTACTCCGTTGATATTTCAGCGTACTATCTATCGCGAACGACGTTCATTCGATACAGTTCTTGATGCGAAAGAACGGGCTAAGGCGGCAACCGTAGAGGAGTTGTTTGCAAAAATCCTCACGAACCCGAAATATAAAGACGTTTATCTGATTACGCCTGATGCTTCCGATGCGCATGAGACATCGGTCGATGGAACTCATCCAAGTAGTTATGGATATGCACTTTGGGCGAAGTCAATAGAGACTCCGGTAATAGAAATTTTAAGTAAATATGGTATAAAATGAGACAAGCGGTATTAGTAGAACCAAAACATATTGAATTTCGTGAGGTTGAGGCGCCTAAGGCGTCGGACCTGAAAGGACATCAGGTGCTTCTGAATATTAAGAGAATAGGTATTTGTGGAAGTGAGATACATTCTTATCACGGATGTCATCCGGCAACTTTCTATCCGGTAGTTCAGGGGCATGAATATTCGGCAGTGGTAGTCGCTACGGGGACGGAGGTTACGATCTGCAAGGCGGGTGACGTTGTCACCGCACGTCCGCAACTGGTGTGTGGGAAGTGCAAGCCTTGTCAGCGGGGAGAGTATAATATTTGTGAAGAACTAAGAGTGCAAGCCTTTCAGGCAAATGGAGCTGCGCAAGACTTTTTTGTGGTTGATGATGACAGGATTGCAGTGTTGCCTAAAGGTATGTCGCTTGATTATGGGGCTATGATAGAACCGGTGGCAGTGGCTGCGCACGCAACCATGCGTGGCGGGGACTTGAAAGGTAAGAATGTGGTTGTATCGGGTGCCGGAACGATCGGTAACCTCGTGGCGCAGTTCGCTAAGGCAAGAGGAGCCAAACGGGTTCTTATTACTGATGTAAGTGATTTCAGACTTGAAATCGCTCGTAAATGTGGTATAGTAGATACGCTCAATGTAGCTAAGACGCCGCTCAAAGAAGGAGCGAAGAGGCTTTTCGGGGATGAAGATTTTCAAGCTGCGTTTGAGGTTGCCGGAGTTGAGTCGAGCATTCGTTCGCTTATGGAGTGTATCGAAAAAGGGAGTACCATCGTTGTAGTGGCGGTATTTGGCAAGGATCCGTCGCTTAATATGTTCTATTTGGGAGAGCACGAACTGAAGGTGAACGGAACGATGATGTATCGCCATGAAGATTATCTTACGGCTATCGATCAGGTAAGTTCGGGAGCTATCCGTCTCGAACCGCTTATTTCAAATCATTTCCCGTTCGAGCAGTATGACGAGGCATATAAATTTATAGACGAGAATAGTGCAACATCCATGAAAATAATTATAAAACTATAAAACCATGAAAATAATAGGTATAGGAGAAGTTGTTTGGGATTGCTTCCCGGAAGGTAAGAGACTTGGCGGAGCGCCTATCAATTTCTGTTTTTTTGCGAAGGAATTGGGAGCAGAATCATATCCCGTTACGGCAATAGGTGACGATGAACTCGGCGATGAAACATTTGCGGTGCTTAAAGAGACCGGACTTGATTTAGGATATATTTCCCGTAATATTTTGCCGACAGGTAAAGTGCTTGTGTCGTTGAATGAGGCCGGTGTACCGCAATATGACATTGTTGAGAATGTTGCTTGGGATGCTATCGAGTGTAGTCCTGCGACCATGAAATTTGTCGGCGATGCAGATGCTGTTTGTTGGGGCTCTTTGGCACAGCGAAGCGAAAAGTCACGTGCTGCAATCTTGAGGCTCATAGATGCCGTGCCGGATACCTCTTTGAAGGTGTTCGATATTAATATCAGGCAACATTTTTATTCGACAGACTTGATTGTGGAATCCTTGCAAAAAGCAAATGTCCTCAAATTGAATGAGGACGAATTGCCGTTATTGATCTCTCTTCTTTCCCTTTCTACTGATTTTGTGGAAGCTATCGCAGAACTCATTGCTCGTTTTTCGCTCAAGTATGTTATATTCACACAGGGGGCAGTACGTAGTGGCATATATGATGTAAGTGGGGAAATTTCATCCATAGATACACCTAAAGTCGAGGTGGCCGATACTGTAGGTGCAGGCGACTCGTTTACTGCTACCTTTGTTGTGAACATACTTAGAGGGGCGTCGGTTGCTGAATCACACCGCAAAGCGGTGGATGTATCGGCATATACTTGTACACAAAGAGGGGCAATTAACCCGTTGCCGGATAGTAAAAAGTAATCTTTAAACGAAGTCTGGTGGGAAACCTTTATGCCCGGAAAAGTTAGATGAATCACGGAAAGCTGTCGCTCAAAAAGCGGCTTATGCTACCGTGAAGCATCTGTTCCGGGTAGCTGATTATTCTTCGATAAAATTCTTAAAGTCACTCCAAAAGGGTGATAATCGATATGCTGTAATAGATCCTTTGGGAACATATATTTTACAAATGGATTTATCTTTTATATTTAGGGTACTTGAATCCTTTATAATTGGTGGTGTGACTCTTTTTACGTGTATTTCCACTATGGGACAATATTTAAAAGCTGACGATTGGATTTCACTAACACTGTTGGGAATTTCCACATATTCTAAGGATTCGCAATTTCCGAAAGCATTTGCTTCAATTTTAGTAGGTCCTTCCGGTATTATTATTTTTTTTACTTTTCTACTATAATTCAAAAATTGTACACTGATAGTAGACAAGTTTGGCGATAGCTCAACTTCATCAAAACTTGTATATTGGAATACACCTTGTTCGGTAAAAGTTACTGTAGTAGGTATAGTTAGTTTCCCTTTCATGAATGTAGAACCGAATGCAAAAAAATCGATTCTGGTTAGCCCTTCCGGGAGTTTTATAGTATTAAGATTTATAGCTCCATTAAAAGCAAGTCTCTTTATAATTTTTACTGTAGAAGGCAGGGACACTTCTTTCAAGTTACGACATGATGAAAAGGTATATGCCGGTATGACTGTTAGTTCCTTAGGTAGTTTTACTTCCTCTAATATTGAATTCTCAAAGTTGCGTTCAAGTAATTCATCGGAGTTGAAGGTTAAATCATTGGTTTTAAACTCATGTATCTTGGTGTCATTTATATCTAAGGTAATAAGTTGACTCATTTCTTTTAAAGTCATTAAATCCCTGGCATCAAGATTTCCGGTGAGTGTTAAATCTGTGATGGTTGTTTTATTTGTTTCTAAGATACTTTCTAGACTTCCGGGTATTTCTATGTTATAACTGGCTTTAATGATTTTGCGAGTAATGGTAAGTTCACAACTAGCTTTTGCTTTTGATTCCTTTAGTTGTGCTGTGATGGTTGCATTCCCTTCTTTAACTGCAGTAATGTTTCCATTATATACTGTTGCAATTTTGTCATCTGACGATGTCCATATTATATCTTTGTATGTTGCGTTGTCCGGTTCGATAACAGCAGATAACTGATGGGTTTCTCCAGCAATTAATTTAACTGCGTTTTCTGATAATTTGATAGATGTAACTTCAATCGGAATAACATTTACCTGACAGGTGGAGAGAGGACCGAAATCTTTGGCTTTAGCAGTAATAATAGTAACACCGATAGACAGTGCTTTAATTTCTCCGTGGGCATTAATTGTGGCAACGTCTTTATTGGAGGATGTCCAAATATATTCAGGAACGGGCAAGTCTTCTGGAGAGTGTTTTATGGTAAGCGTGTGACTATCACCAATATTTAAAGTTACTTCTTCTTCGGTAATTTTTATTGCATCAATCGTTTGTTGTATAATTTTATCTTCTATGTCATTCTTGTCACTACAACTATTTATGAACAATGTTAAAACTAGTACGGAGAGTAAATTTAATGATTTCATATTAAAATTATGTTTGTTTTGTTGCTCTGTTGATAAAGCATTAAAATTATTTTGTTGCAAAGATAGATATAATGTGTAAGTCTCGAAAGCTTTTAATCGCATTTTTATGAATAACTCCGATTTAATAGTTATTTTTGCAGATATAGTCAAGGCTATGTTCATTACAGAAAACTAGAATGAGCCGGAGTTGCTTGTATATCTCATTGAATAATAATTTTACGAAATAAAGGAATCTATGTTGAAAATATTAGTAACCTACGCCGTACAAGGCGAATTTGTAGAGATTAAATGGCCGGATATAGAACCTTACTACGTTCGTACAGGCATTGGTAAAGTGAAATCAGCCTTTCATCTGGCAGAAGCAATCCGCCAGGTACAACCGGATTTGGTGCTCAATATCGGAAGTGCCGGAACAGTCAACCATCAGGTAGGAGACATCTTTGTATGCCGCAAGTTCGTAGACCGTGATATGCAGAAAATGAAAGAGTTCGGATTGGAGTGTGAGATCGATTCATCAGCTTTGCTCGAAGAAAAAGGTTATTGCACGCATTGGACGGAACATGGAATCTGCAATACAGGAGATGGCTTCCTCACCGAGTTGACCCACGTTAGCGGAGATGTTGTAGATATGGAAGCATACGCACAGGCATTTGTCTGCCGTTCAAAAGAAATCCCGTTTATTTCCGTGAAATACGTGACTGACATAATTGGGCAGAACTCCGTGAAACATTGGGAAGATAAACTAGCCGATGCCCGGCAGGGACTATCACACTATTTCAATGTCTTGAAAGAAAGAATATGATAAGTGACTCCTGCGGCTATCAATCCCAGAAGAATCTTTACCCATATAAAAGGAATCAGGAAGAAAATGCAATAAAGCATCGTTCCCCACATTAATACGAGGGAAATTATTTTGGCGCGGAGAGGAATCGCCTTGTTTTCGCGGAAATTGCGGATATAAGGACCGAAGTGCCGATGATTGAGCAGCCAGTTATATAATCGGGGTGACCCTTTGAAATAAAGGGCGGCGGTGAGCAATAAAAAAGGGGTAGTGGGCAGTAGCGGCAGAAAGATGCCGAGAATGCCGAGCGCAAGGGAAATACTACCTAAAACAATATAAAGAGTTTTCATGCGGCAAAGATAGTGCAAAAAAAGGGAAAAAATAACACTCTTTGCTGAATGAAAACTCTATTTTGTATTACCTTTGCCGTTGCATCGAGGTGACATTAGATGCGTGTAACTATTAAAATACATACACTCATGTTTACAGTAATCAAACGCATGGAGATCTCGGCTTCTCATAAGCTGGTACTCCCGTATCGCAGTAAATGCGCCAGTTTACACGGTCACAACTGGATTATCACCGTCTATTGCCGTTCCGCACGGCTCAACTCCGAAGGGATGGTGGTAGATTTCACCCGCATCAAAGAAGTGGTCACGGAGAAACTCGACCATCAAAATCTGAATGAAGTACTTCCATTCAATCCCACAGCGGAGAATATCGCCCGGTGGGTATGCAAACAGATTCCTCAATGTTATAAAGTAGAAGTGCAGGAATCGGAAGGAAACATTGTCATCTATGAGAAAGATTCCAGCGGCGCAGAAGGACAAGAGTAGCAAACCAAACAAATTTTGATGATGAGAAAGATTAATGAAATCTTTTACAGTTTGCAGGGCGAAGGCTACCACACCGGAACCCCGGCCATCTTCGTACGTTTTTCCGGCTGCAACCTGAAATGTGACTTTTGCGACACACAACACGAAGAAGGAAAAATGATGACCGACGATGAAATTATCGCCGAAGTGAAAAAATATCCTGCCGTCACCGTTGTCCTCACAGGTGGCGAACCTTCCTTATGGATAGACGATGAATTGATCGACCGTTTGCACCAGGCAGGTAAATATGTGACTATCGAAACCAACGGTACACGCCCCCTGCCGGCAGCTATCGACTGGGTGACCTGCTCCCCCAAACAAGGGGTGAAACTTGCCATCGACCGGATGGATGAAGTGAAAGTGGTCTATGAAGGACAAGATATAAGTATTTTTGAACTACTTCCTGCCGAACATTTTTTCCTCCAGCCTTGTTCTTGTAATAACACTGCTTCAACAGTGGATTGTGTAATGCGACATCCCAAATGGAGACTCAGCCTGCAAACACACAAATTAATCGACATCCGTTGAACAAAATAGACGGGTGATACGGAAGAAGCTTAAATTATTACAAAATATAGTATGAAAGTAGGTTTGTTTATTCCTTGTTATATTAATGCTATTTACCCCAATGTGGGAGTGGCATCGTATAGACTGTTGAAAAGTTTGGGAGTAGACGTCGATTATCCGTTGGATCAGACTTGTTGCGGACAACCGATGGCAAATGCCGGTTTTGAAGATGAATCGATGAAATTGGCACTCCGTTTTGACGATTTATTCCGGAAGTACGATTACATCGTCGGTCCTTCCGCCAGTTGTGTGGCTTTTGTGAAAGAAAATCATCCGGGCATCTTGGAGAAAGAAGGACATGTTTGTCAGAGTGCGGGAAAGATTTATGATATTTGTGAGTTCATTCACGATGTCTTGAAACCTTCCAAAATTCCTGCACGCTTTCCTCATAAAGTCAGTATTCATAATAGCTGTCATGGGGTGCGCGAACTGTTGATTTCCGCTCCCACCGAACTGAACATTCCTTATTACAATAAATTGCGTGACCTGCTCGATCTGGTAGAAGGTATCGAAGTATTCGAGCCCAGCCATATTGACGAGTGTTGCGGCTTTGGCGGAATGTTTGCTGTGGAAGAACAGGCAGTCTCCGTTTGCATGGGGCGTGATAAGGTAAAAGATCACATGGCTACCGGAGCCGAGTATATTGTCGGAGCGGACAGTTCCTGCCTGATGCACATGCAAGGTGTCATCAAACGGGAGCATCTGCCTATTAAGATTATCCATATTGTAGAAATTCTAGCGTCACAATCATGAGTACAAAACATTCAAAGGCTGCCGAAAAGTTCTTGCAGGACAGCAAGATGGCAGCATGGCATAATGAAACCCTTTGGATGGTCCGTGCCAAAAGGGATAAGATGAGCAAGGAAGTTCCCGAATGGGAAGAGTTGCGCAACAAGGCTTGCGAGCTGAAACTATACTCCAACAGTCACCTCGAAGAACTTCTGTTGGAGTTTGAGAAGAATGCTACCGCCAACGGTGCCATTGTGCATTGGGCAAAAGATGCCGATGAATACTGCGCCATTGTCTACGAGATACTGAATGAGCATAACGTCCACCATTTCATCAAGAGCAAATCCATGCTCGCCGAAGAGTGTGGATTGAATCCTTTTCTGATGGAGCGGGGGATCGATGTCGTAGAGTCCGATTTGGGCGAACGCATCCTGCAACTGATGCATCTCGAACCGAGCCACATCGTATTGCCTGCCATCCACATCAAACGGGAACAGGTAGGCGAACTATTCGAAAAGGAGATGGGCACGGAAAAGGGAAACTTTGACCCTACCTACCTGACTCATGCCGCACGTAAGAACCTGCGCCATCTTTTCTTGAATGCTGAGGCTGCCATGACAGGCGCCAACTTTGCCGTCGCTTCAACCGGTGACATTGTGGTCTGCACCAATGAAGGAAATGCCGATATGGGTACCTCATACCCGAAACTGAACATTGCCGCTTTCGGTATGGAAAAGATCGTCCCGGATTTGGACGCGTTAGGTGTGTTCACCCGGTTACTCGCCCGTTCGGCTACCGGACAACCGGTGACAACATATACTTCTCATTACCGCCGTCCCCGCGAAGGCGGTGAATACCATATTATCATCGTAGACAACGGCCGGAGTGCCTTACTATCCAAGCCCGATCATATCAAGACATTGAACTGTATTCGTTGTGGTGCGTGCATGAATACCTGCCCGGTGTACCGCCGGAGTGGAGGTTACTCTTATACGTACTTCATCCCCGGACCTATTGGTATCAACTTGGGTATGGCTCACGCTCCGGAGAAGTATTATGATAATCTTTCAGCTTGTTCTCTGTGTATGTCCTGTTCCGATGTTTGTCCGGTGAAAGTAGATTTGGCCGAACAGATCTACAAGTGGCGTCAGGATTTGGATGGACTGGGGAAAGCCAATACGGGAAAGAAGATCATGTCCGGTGGTATGAAATTCCTGATGGAGCGTCCGGCATTGTTCAACGCAGCCTTGTGGGCAGCCCCGGTGGTAAATGGTCTGCCTCGTTTCATGAAATACAACGATCTTGATGATTGGGGAAAGGGGCGTGAACTGCCGGAATTTGCCAGCGAGTCGTTCAATGAAATGTGGAAGAAAAACAAAGTACAGGGAAAGGAGGAATCCAAATGAGCAGTAGAGAAGATATATTAGCCAGCATCCGCAAGAATACGCAGAAACGTTATGATAAACCGGATATTGCGGATATGAAACGATTGTCATATCCTGACAAGATAGAACAGTTCTGTGCAATCAGCCGTGCAGTGGGTGGTACGGCAGTTGTATTGGGCGAAGGGGAAGATGTGAATGCGGTCATACGCCGGACTTATCCGGAAGCCATGCGTATTGCTTCCGTATTGCCGGATATTTCCTGCGCTACGTTCAATCCCGATAATTTGGATGATCCGAAAGAGTTGGACGGCACAGATGTTGCCGTAGTGAAAGGAGAAATCGGAGTGGCCGAAAACGGAGCCATCTGGATACCGCAGACAGTGAAATATAAAGCGATCTATTTTATTTCGGAGAAGTTGGTCATTCTGCTCGACCGGAATAAAATTGTAGATACCATGTATGACGCCTATCGGAAACTGGACGGACAGGAATATCAGTTCGGAACGTTTATCTCCGGTCCTTCAAAGACAGCTGATATTGAGCAGGCTTTAGTGATGGGAGCGCATGGGGCACGAGACGTGTTAGTGATATTAACGTAATGTTTCCCTGTTGATTATTCTAAAATAAATTTGGTTTCAAAACAATGGAGTTTTATATTTGTTAGTACAAACGAAATGGAGACTCCGTTGACGCTGTAAAAACAGAGGCTCTATTGGTAGGAAATAGAGGCTCTGTTTCTGTTTGTCCATAGTAGATAAACGAGTTTGTAGAATAAGAGTAGTAAAATGTTTAATAATAAATCGTATGTATGCCAATAAAGTAAAGAAAATAGCCGCCGTCCATGACCTTTCGGGAATGGGGCGCGTATCTCTGACCGTCGTCATTCCTATTCTTTCATCCATGGGTTTTCAGGTCTGTCCGCTTCCTACGGCTGTATTATCCAATCATACGCAATATCCCGGTTTCTCCTTTCTCGACCTGACGGACGAAATGCCGAAGATTATTGCCCAATGGAAGAAGCTGGAGGTAGAATTCGACGCTATCTATACCGGCTACTTGGGTTCTCCGAGACAAATTCAGATTGTTTCTGATTTTATCAGGGATTTTCGTCGACCGGATAGTTTGATCGTTGCCGATCCGGTGTTGGGAGATAACGGACGATTATACACCAACTTTGATGGAGAGATGATAAAAGAGATGCGCCACTTAATCACGAAAGCAGATGTGATTACCCCCAATCTGACGGAACTGTTTTATTTATTGGATAAACCTTATAAAGCAGATAACACGGATGAAGAGCTGAAAGAATATCTTCGTCTTTTGTCCGACAAAGGTCCGCAAGTGGTTATCATCACCAGTGTTCCTGTACATGATGAGCCTCATAAAACGTCTGTCTATGCTTATAACCGTCAGGGAGATCGCTACTGGAAAGTGACTTGCCCTTATCTGCCCGCACATTATCCCGGCACGGGAGATACTTTCACCAGTGTCATCACCGGTTCTTTGATGCAGGGAGACAGTCTTCCGATGGCGTTGGACCGTGCCACACAATTTATCCTGCAAGGAATCCGTGCCACTTTTGGATATGAATATGATAACCGCGAGGGCATTCTATTGGAGAAAGTGCTTCATAATTTGGATATGCCAATACAGATGGCTAGTTATGAATTAATATAAAAGATCAAGAGTCTCCACAGCAAAGAAAAAAAAATCACACTGTAAAGATAAAGAATAAGGGGCAACTCCTTTAACATTTACAAGCTTTTGTGTTTCAAATATTTCCATTAATTTTACCGGCATTAAAAAATGGAATAATTATATCTGACTAATGACTCAAACACTAAAAACGTCCGAACGTCTTGGAGTAGTGGATGCTCTGCGCGGATTTGCCCTTTTGGCAATTGTATTATTACATAATTTGGAGCATTATAATCTGTTCTTAGTACCGGAGAATGTGCCTGCATGGTTACAAACGATTGATAAATATGCATGGGACATCCTGTTTTTCCTGTTTGCAGGAAAGGCGTATGCTACTTTCTCTTTGTTGTTTGGTTTTAGCTTTTATATTCAGTTTCACAATGCGGAGAAGCGTGGTACAGACTTCCGCGGACGATTTGCCTGGCGGATGTGTTTGCTTTTCCTGTTTGCGCAGTTACATGCCTTATTCTATAACGGGGATATTCTTTTACTCTATGCAGTAGTGGGTTTTGTGTTGATACCCGTGTGCAAGTTAAAGGACAAAACGGTCTTTTGGATTGCCCTGATTCTGCTTCTTCAGCCTTATGAGTGGGGACGTGCCATTTATGCGATGATAAATCCCGACTACGTAGTAGCAACCGGTCATTATATGCCTTATGCCATACGTGCGCAGGAGGTAACTGCCAATGGTAACTTCTTCGAAGTACTTTGTTCCAACATCTCCGACGGACAATTATACAGCAATATCTGGCAAGTAGAAAATGGTCGTCTGTTTCAGACGGCTGCTCTGTTCATGTTCGGAATGTTGTTGGGACGCCGGAAATATTTAATAAAGAGCGAAGAGTCCGTACGCTTTTGGAAGAAGATGTTGGAAGGTGCTATCCTTGCATTCATTCCTCTCTATTGCTTGAAAACCTTTGTACCGGAATTAATCACTAATCCATCTGTGCGAATATCTTATAAGATAGCAGTTCCATCCTATGCCAATTTTGCGTTTATGATTATTCTGGTTGCTATCTTCACCTTGCTTTGGTTTAAGAAAGAGAAAGGATATAGCTGGCAAAGTCTGCTAATTCCTTATGGGCGTATGAGTCTGACAAACTACATCTCTCAATCTATCATGGGAGTCACTATCTATTATGGATTCGGATTAGCCATGTACAAATACGCCGGAGCAACGGCAAGCCTGCTTATCGCACTGCTAATCTTCACTGTTCAGCTGATATTCAGCCGTTGGTGGCTTGCCCGTCATAGACAGGGACCACTCGAATTCTTATGGCGTAAGGGTACTTGGATTTAGTGACTTCCCACTATTCGAATTTGACAGTAACTTCCACCATTTTGTTGCCGTAAATCCAGTCCGGACCTTCCTGAATCAGACGGATTGCTTCTTTATCGGCAGATTCGCAAAGACTCCCTTTTACTTTGATGTAGAAGGGACGTCCTTCCTTGTTGACAAAGAAAGTTAATACAACTTTCCCTTTCACTTGTGCGCACTTTTCATCCGTCGGACGAACGAGATTCTCTTTCAGGTACTTCTGATACTTGCGTTTGCCAATGACAGGTTGCGGAGTAATCTCTTTCTTTGTCTGTTCCTTAACCGTCACAACATTTCCGGCAGCGGTTGACTCCTTGTTTTTCTTGGTTCCGTATCCCACTACTACCACTTCATTGAGTGCCTGTTTGTTTTCGTTCATGGCAATGAGCATCGTCCGGTTGGTATCTACTTGGATTTCTACCGGATCATATCCGATATACTCCGCTGTTAATCGTTTTTTATCATCCTTTTTGACTAATGAAAATTCTCCATTCATATTTGTGATGGTTCCAATATTCGTTCCTTTGTATGCCACACTGGCTCCGATAAGCGGTTCTCCTTTTTCGTCGGTCACTCTTCCTTTAATCATGTTATTTTGAGGAAGGATAGTCGCTACCTTAGCCATCTTCATTTTCTTATCAGATTCAGATTCGAAAGTATCCATCGTTGCTACTACTTCTTGCGATGCGGCAGTCTCTTCAGAAACAGGAGTTGAATCTTCGGAAACAGGAGTGGAATCCGTTTTTATTTTTGCGGTAGCCAATGCGATTTCCTTTTGTGGAGTTGCCGGAACTGTTGGAGTTGCGGGAATAGCCGGAGTGGGCGGAACTGCGGGTTCAGCCAACTTGGTGGAAACACTTTCTTTGGCGATGAACACTTCATCCGTCATACTCTTTTTCAGGAACAGGAAATAACTACTGATACCGAATCCGATAACCAGACAGGCAGCGATGCTCCAGATGATAGCACGGGTGTTCTTTTTCTTTGCCGAATGAGCTGAAACCTGCATTCGCAGTTTCTCGATCCGTTGTTCGTGATTTCCCTCCACCTGGTTGTAACCATCCATAGCATCGGCCAGAAAAGGATCTTGCATCGACTCTCGTTCCAGTCGGTGTGCCTCTTTTCCTTTGCGGAGTCCTCGTATGTAGTCCAATAGTTTCATAGGGCTTGTTTCTTGATACAAATTTTTAAATTTCGCTTTCCGTTCTGGATATAGCTTTTCACATTGTTCAGAGTAAATCCGGTCTGTTCCACAATGTCGGCATACGACATCTCTTCGAGGAAGAAACGCGTAATACTGGTCCGTTGTTCTTCGGGCAACTTTTCGAGACAGTGATGTAATGCCTTCAGTTGTTCCTCCGAACTTTCCTCTTCACTTAATAGATGCAGAAATTCGTCAGATTCCATAATATTAACCGTATAATCTAATGGAATTTCTTTATTTTCCTTCCGTAAAAGTTGCAGGCAATGATTCTTCGCCACCCGGTAGAGCCATGGCTTGAAAACTTTTATCTCATAATTTCCCAGTTTAGGCAATAAATCTTCAAACAACTGCATGACTGCTTCCTGTGCCCGGTCTTCATCATGCAGGTATTTCAGGCAAAGTCCGTACAGTAACGGGATATATCGGTTATATAGTTCACCGAAATATTCCGTATCGCCGGACTTCGTATAGTGTATCAGTAATTCCTCGTCCGATAGTTTCGATATGTTTCTTTTGAAAAACAACATCTATTCCTCTTCTGCGTCGATAACAACTTGATATTTTTCTTTCATTCTTTCAAAATCACCTGTTATCTGCTCTAATATTTCATGTGTATCCGTATTCTTTACCAAAGCGGGCATACCATAATAGATAGATGCTTTGTATGGCAACAGGATCATCTTTCCTTTGGGTAAAGAGCGTCCCATACCGGTCATGAATACAGGAATATATTTCACTTCAGGCCGTAGCGACAGGATACGGGCAATGCCGGATTTTATTTTTCCCATCTGCTCCGGTTTTCCTCTGGTTCCTTCCGGAAAAAGAATCAGTGAATACCCGGCATCAATGGCTTCAAGCATCTTACGGATCGGATCGTGCTCCGAATCTTTTTCCCCTTTTCTTCTGATAAGAAGCGTATTGATGAAAAAGTTGCTGATGGAAGCCTGAAAGCGGGTTTTCCCGAAATAGTCTTCTGCTGCTACGGGTTTGACTTTCCACAAAAGTTCGCCGGGCAGGGAAGCCAACAGGCTTAGGGTGTCCAGGTGGCTGTTATGGTTGGCAAGGATAATGAATTGCTTTTCTTTTTTAAGGAAGCGGCAATCGGTGAACTGAACCCCTACGATTAATTTCAGGAACCATTGGAAGACACCTTTATATATAATCTGCATGGCAGCAGCTTGCATGAATCTTTTTTCCATTCTCTCCGTTTAATATGCAATGTAATAAACTAAATGAAAAAATACAGGAGCAGTGTAGGACAGCGAATCTATCCGGTCGAATACTCCTCCATGACCGGGAATACTGTTCCCCATATCTTTAATTCCTTTATCTCTCTTGATGGCGGAGATGACCACGTCTCCCGAGAAGCCGGCAATCGCAAGGAGGGTGCTAACCAGAATAACGTTGGGAGCGGAGAGGGGAGTCAGGAAACCGAGGAAGTAACCAATCGCAGTGGTACTGATGACACCACCCAGGAAACCTTCCCACGTCTTGTTCGGACTTACTTTCGGAAGAATCTTATGCCGTCCGAGAAGTTTGCCCCAGATAAATTGCATGATATCATTGATTTCCGTAAGGAATACAAGGAACAACAGCAGGCCCCGTCCTCCGGAACTGAATCCCGGTAGTTCGGGAAGTGACAGGAGATAAGCGAGGTGGCTGATACCGAATACCGAAAGCATCAGAATCCATTGCAACAGTGCCATCGACTTGGTGATTCCGTGTGTATCTCCCTTTAAAACGAGCCGTAAAGGCAATACGAGGAACATGACTACCGGAATGAAGATGATGAATGCGCCATACCAGGCAAGGTAAGCCAGATAATATTGAATGGGGATAGACAGTATGCCCCAAAACAGTGCTCCGCGATCTGCCTCTCTGAATCCCAATACAGAATAAAGTTCTCTGAAAGCAATGAAAGAGAGAAAGGCAAGGAAGAAATAAGAAATGTTATAGCTGATAAATACAGCACCGATAAACATACCCGCCATGATCCACCATGAGCGCGTGCGTGCGGCGAGTTCGCTGATATTTGTTTTCGGAGATATCTTTTTTACAAGGAAAAGAATAAGGCTTGCCGTAACAAGCAATCCGATGATAAGCGAGATGACAATAATCAACTCATCGCTTAATGTAGGGAATATTTTATCCAGTAGATTTTTCATTTTATTTCAGTGTTTGTTGTGTGTGACATGAGGTACAGGCGATGTATCAGTGTCGCGATAAGACCGATGTTGATAATGATTAGAGCGATGAAGCATACCATCCGGTCGTATCCTGAATGGATGGTGCAGGTGGCGACTACAAAGGTCAGTGTCAGCAATGCCATGCGGTGTTGTTTGGCCATCGGACCATTAAAGAAATGCTGATGTGTTTTGTAGGCTCCTATCCAGCGGAAATAAGCTGTCATAACAGCAAGAAGGGCGCCCAGCCATCCCAATTCGACTCCGAATCCACCTGCTACATACCCGACGGGAATGATGAACAATGCATCGGCAAAGCGGTCGGGCATATCATTATAAAGATCTCCGTTGGCACTTTTTTTTCCTCCTTCAATGGCGACCATCCCATCGAACAGGTTGCAGAGCAACCGCGACTGCATACAAACGATGAACAGAATATAGGCTACATATTTATTGAAGCCGGGATAAATAACTGTGCCAATCAGCAGGAGGCAACCTACCATAGCGAAGAATACACTCATCATGGAAATTTGATTGGGAGTGACACCCCAACGAGTTAGTTTGCGGGCAATGTTATTAGCCCAGGCCGTGTTTCGCGAGGCTATTTCCCGCCTTCCGTCGACTTCGTTTTTCATATTTGTGATATGTTTATGATTCGCAAATATACACATCATCTGATGAGTGGCAAAGGAATAAGGGAGAATTTTGAAAGGACTCTTTTTTTCTGCCGGATAAAAAAAGTTCAAGTCATTTATGGAATCAGTGTGAAATCTGCATCTCTATAGTAAAAGCGAACTATTAGTAACATTTTAAATAATGAAGTTATGAAAACAAATCAATTCAGAGCAATGATGCTCGTACTGCTGATGGCAGTTGTTTCTTTAGGTATGGTGAACGCGCAAGCTATTACCGTGTCGGGTACTGTGACGGATGCAAAGGATGGAACTCCGCTTGTCGGCTGTTCGGTACAGATAAAGGGTACTACAAAAGGTACGGTAACGAATACGAATGGTCGGTACACGATACAGGCTAAGAAAGGGGAAACATTGCTGTTCCAGTATATCGGGTATAGGCAAGAGAAAAGGGTGGTGAAATCGGCTACGCTGGATGTGAAGATGAAAGCTGACGAACTGGTATTGGAAGAATGTGTGGTGGTAGGATATGGGCATGAGACAAGGGCTGCAAAATTAATGTCTACTGCTTATATGGCAGTATGTCCGACATCAGGAGTCATGTATGATGCTGCAAATGCGGAAGAATACGGGGAGTTTCAGGAGAACGGTTTCAAGAGTGTGTCGGATGCTCCGCTTTCTACTTTCTCTATTGATGTAGACGCCGCTTCTTATAGTAATATGCGTCGTTTTATAAATAAAGGTGAACTGCCTCCGGTTGATGCTATCCGTACGGAAGAATTGGTGAACTACTTTTCTTATGATTATCCGAAGCCGGCAGGAAATGATCCTGTGAAAATTACGATGGAATCTGGAGCCTGTCCCTGGAATAGCAATCATCGTCTTGTACGTATCGGCCTGAAAGCAAAAGAAATCCCGACGGATAATCTGCCTGCGTCTAATCTGGTATTCCTGATTGACGTCTCCGGTTCTATGTGGGGAGCCAACCGGTTGGATTTGGTGAAGTCATCTCTCAAATTATTGGTGAATAACTTACGTGATAAAGATAAAGTAGCGATTGTGACTTATTCTGGCAGTGCCGGTGTGAAACTGGAAGCAACTCCGGGCAGCGACAAACAGAAGATTCGCGAAGCGATAGATGAATTAACGGCTGGTGGTTCTACGGCAGGTGGCGCAGGTATTTTGCTAGCATATAAAATAGCCAAGAAGAATCTGATCTCTAACGGCAATAACCGTATCATACTTTGCTCCGATGGTGATTTTAATGTGGGCGTTTCTTCCGCTGAAGGATTGGAACAATTGATTGAAAAAGAACGAAAGAGTGGAGTGTTCCTTACCGTACTGGGCTATGGCATGGGTAATTATAAAGATAAGAAGATTCAGGTATTGGCTGAAAAGGGAAATGGCAATCATGCTTATATAGATAACTTGCAGGAAGCCAACCGTGTTTTGGTAGGCGAATTCGGTGCTACGCTGCATACAGTGGCAAAAGACGTCAAACTGCAAGTCGAATTTAATCCTTCCCAAGTGCAGGCATATCGTCTGATTGGTTACGAAAGCCGTCTGTTGAAAGACGAGGATTTTAATAATGACGCTAAAGATGCCGGAGATATGGGTGCGGGACATACGGTGACAGCCTTTTACGAGGTGGTTCCTACAGGAGCAAAGAATGAATATGTGGGTAAAATAGACGACTTGAAATATCAGAAGAAAGAGAAAGTGTCTGTGAAGCCGACAGGCTCTAATGAACTCCTGACTGTGAAGCTGCGTTATAAAGCTCCGGATAAAGATGTCAGCAAGAAAATGGAACTTCCTTTCGTAGATAATAACGGAAATAATGTTTCTTCCGATTTCCGCTTTGCTTCTGCAGTGGCTATGTTCGGACAGCTACTTCGGGAGTCTGACTTTAAAGGAAATGCCAGTTACGACAAAGTGATTGATCTGGCCAAACAGGGACTGAATAACGATGATAAAGGATATAGAAGAGAATTCATTCGTTTGGTTGAGGCTGCTAAAGGATTGGAAAGAACGAATAAGAACTAGGACAGCAGATCACTGATATGAATAAACGTAAAATTCCAGATAGATAATCTTAGAAAATAATAGTGACGGTATATGCTCGGGATAGTGACGCTATCACTGTTGTATACCGTCACTATCTTTGTCGGATACCGTCACTATAATTAATTTCGTCCGAAATTCGTCTGACCTAAAACGAAAAATAGCCATAAACTTTTCGTTTATAGCTATTTAACTCTGCACGGGAGGAGAGGCTCGAACTCCCGACACCCGGTTTTGGAGACCGGTGCTCTACCAACTGAGCTACTCCCGTGTTTGCGGCTGCAAAGGTAGTAGAAACTTCTGAATCTCCAAACATTCGGGTAAATAAGTTTTGAATTATTTTAATTTTTTCCACTCATCGGGCTTAAAACCGACCAGAACGAAGCTGTCTGTCACTACCAATGGGCGTTTTACCAATTTACCGTTCGTTGCCAAGAGTGCTATCTGCTCTTCCTCACTCATTGCAGGTAGTTTCTCGCTTAGTTTCAGCTCTTTATATACTAATCCACTCGTGTTGAAGAATTTCTTCACCGGTAGACCGCTGCGTGGAATCCATGCTTTTAATTCTTCAACCGTAGGATTTTCTTCTACAATTAATCGGTTTGTGAACTCAATGTTATTTTCTGTTAACCATTTCTTGGCTTTCTGGCATGTGCTGCATGCCGGGTACTGCAAAAATAATGTTGCCATATTCATTTATAATTTAATTCTTACTATGTAATACTTAATACTTAAACTTCACCTCAATATTTGCAAATCCTGAAACATAATCCGATAAGCGGCTGCTTTCTTATCCAATGCCAGTGGGTATGCTCTTGATGAGGAAGGCATACGGTAAAGCCGCATGGCGCGTCCTTCGAAAACAAACTCGGAGTAATCGCCTACTTTCGGCTCTTCTATATCGAATTGCTGTCGGAGAGTGTCCGTTGCTTTTTGCCCCGTAGTGACGATGGCTTTGCATTCGGGAAGTTGTAGCAGTAATGCTGCTACATCGGTAGCCTCCACTACTTCGAGAAACTTATCCGATGCGTTATCCTGCAACCGGCGGATGGATGAAGCGGTATCGAACAGGGCAATTCCCTTTTCGTTCAAAAAGTCTATGATTTGCTCACGACAGAACGATTTTAGTGTCGAATTCAGAAAGTGATTCTTATCATTAAAGAATAAGATTCCGTATATACGCCACATATCATTGTTTAGGTTCGGATAATAAAAGTCCATCGACCAACGTTTTTTCTGTGGCGGAAAACTTCCCAGCATAAGTAGCTTTGATTTCGCTGGGAGAAATGGTGCTAACGGATGTGTTTCGATTTCCATATTTCTTTCATTTTTAATTTAGCACAAAAATAGTGATAATGTTTATTTCCCTCAAAATCAATGAGAAAAAATGCTAGATTTAAAATATTTAGTTATTTTTGCGGCATAATGAACAAACAATATTTTATTATATCATTGAAAAAAGAAATTTTAGTAAGTTGTTTCTTGATGAGCTTGTTTTTCCTAGAGGGTGGGAATTGTTATGCTTCGGAGCAACAGGTGTTAAGAGGGACAGTAGAAGCTCTTTCTGACAATTATACCGTGAGAGGGCGTGTTATTGATATCTATGGTGAACCACTAATCGGTGCTACAATACGAGAAAAGGGGGGAGCTAATGGTACTGTGACCGATATTGATGGACGATTCTTTTTATCTGTTCCGGATAGTGCTGTCTTGCAGGTTTCTTTTGTAGGTTACAAGACTTTAGAAGTCAATGTGACAGGTCGGACTATGCTTGAAATACGTCTTCAGGAAGACGCGGTGATGCTTGATCATGTCATCGTAACAGCCTTGGGACTTGAGAAGGATGAAGCTACATTGGCTTATTCTGCGCAGAAAATCAAGGGAGAGGAACTGAATCGTGTGAAAGAAATAAATATGATTACTGCGCTGGCAGGAAAAGCTGCCGGTGTACAAATCAATAAGAACTCTTCCGGTATGGGAGGGTCTGCAAAAGTCAGTCTCCGGGGAATCCGTTCGGTGTCCGGTGATAATCAACCGCTTTATGTGATAGACGGAGTGCCGATGTCGAATACCTCTTCCGAGCAGGCTTATTCGGCTATTGGAGGTACGGCGAATGCCGGCAACCGTGACGGAGGAGATGGGATTTCTAATCTAAATCCGGAAGATGTGGAAAGCATCAGTATCCTGAAAGGTGCTCCAGCAGCAGCTTTATATGGCAGCATGGCTGCTAACGGGGTCATTCTTATCACTACTAAAAAAGGAAATTCTGTCGGGCAAAGGAATATTAATTTCTCTACGGGACTAACTTTCGAGAAAGCATTCAGCCTGCCTGAAATGCAGAACCGTTATGGTGTCAGTGATGTGGTGGACAGCTGGGGTGAGAAAGAGAATCTGACGCTTCATGATAATCTGAATGATTTTTTCCGTACCGGATTGACCTCAATGACTTCTGTATCCGTCAGCTATGGAAATGAAACTCTGCAAACTTATTTCTCCTATGCCAACACCACCGGGAAGGGGATTATGGATAAGAATAAGCTGAAGAAGCATAATATAAACCTACGCGAAACGGCTACCATGTTCAACAAACGTTTGAAACTGGATGGTAATGTGAATGTAATGAAACAAACTGTCGAAAATAAGCCGGTATCGGGAGGCTTTTATATGAATCCGTTGGTAGGGCTTTATCGTTTTCCTCGTGGTGAGAATCTGTCTTATTATAAAGATCATTTTGAAACTTATGACGAAGAGCGGAATTTGAATGTGCAGAACTGGCATACGTTTACTGAAGATTTCGAACAGAATCCATATTGGATAGTGAATCGTATACAAAGTAAAGAAACACGTACGCGCGTTATCCTTTCCCTTTCGGCAAACTTTAAGATAAATGATTGGTTGACGATTCAAGCTCGTGGCAACATGGACTACTGGGCTGACAAGTTGCGTCAGAAATTCTATGCGTCTACCGCTACTGCCCTGTGTGGAGTGAACGGCCGATATATTGAAATGGATTATCAGGAAACACAGATGTATGGTGATGTGATGGCGATGTTTAAGAAAACCTGGGGAGATTTTACACTGGATGCGGCTATTGGCGGTAGTATAAATGACCGAATCAGAAATTCGACCCGTTATGATTCCAAAAATGCTTCTCTGAAGTTTGCTAATGTATTTAATATTGCCAATATCATCATGAACAGTTCTGCCAGTATTGATCAGAAAATAGATGAGCATCGTCAGTTGCAATCTATTTTCGGTACAGCACAGATTGGCTACAAGGAAAAATTATTTCTTGATTTGACAGCTCGTAATGACTGGGCATCAACCTTGGCTTATACTGAACATGAGAAAGCGGGATTTGCTTATCCTTCCGTTGGTCTTTCCATATTGCTTGATAAATGGGTGAAGCTGCCCGAATGGATTTCTTTTGCGAAACTGCGTGGTGCCTATAGTAAAGTGGGGAACGATATTCCTGTATTTGTCACTAATTCCACTTCTCATATCGGTGCCGGTGGCGAGATGCAGGCGAATGATGCCGCTCCTTTCAAAGATATGGAGCCGGAAATGACTCATGCCATGGAATTCGGAACGGAATGGAGATTCTTCCAACATCGGTTAAGAATCAATCTGACTTATTATCGTACCAATACTTATAATCAGTTTTTCAAACTTCCTGCACTTGCAGGTGATAAGTTTGCTTACCGATATGTAAATGCCGGGAATATTCAGAACCGTGGATGGGAAGTGACACTGAACGGAACTCCGATACTGACTTCTGATTTCACTTGGAAAACTTCCATTAATTTTTCTGCTAACAAGAATAAGATTGTGAAGCTGCACGACGAATTGAAAGAATTAGTCTACGGGCCTACGAGCTTTTCTTCCAGTTATGCAATGAAATTGGTGAAAGATGGTTCTATCGGTGATATCTATGGTAAAGCTTTTGTACGTGATGCCGCAGGAAATATTGTTTATGAAACAGAAGGAGATTACAAAGGACTTCCATTGGTGGAAGGTGACGGAAACACAGTGAAAGTAGGAAATGCCAATCCTGTCTTTATGATGGGATGGGATCACACATTCTCTTACAAAGGATTCAGCCTTTATTTCCTGCTTGACTGGCGTTACGGAGGCAAAGTCCTTTCGCAGACACAGGCGGAAATGGATCTCTATGGCGTATCGGAAATTACGGCTGATGCGCGTGACAGAGGATATGTAATGCTTGAAGGTCAGCAGATCGATAATGTGAAAGGATTCTATAAAAATGTAGTGGGCGGGCGTGCCGGAGTGACAGAATATTATATGTATGATGCTACTAATTTACGGTTGCGCGAAGTATCGTTGAGCTATAATTTCTCAAAGAAGTGGATACAGAAAACGAAGGTTTTGAAAGACGTGCAGCTTTCGTTTGTGGCACGCAATCTATGTTTCTTATATAAGAAAGCTCCTTTTGATCCGGATTTGGTACTTTCCACCGGGAATGATAACCAAGGTATTGAAGTATTCGGAATGCCTACAACCCGTAGTTTGGGCTTTACTCTGAAATGTGAATTTTAAAGGTAGGAGAGAGAAATGAAGAGAAAATATGTATATCTATACTTGCTGGGCTTACTGCTCTTTTCTGTAGCATGTACCGGTCATTTCCGTGATTACAATACCGACTTGTCCGGTATCACGGATGATGACTTAATAATTGATGACAATGGTTATGGAATCCGTTTGGGCATTATTCAGCAGGGGATTTATTTTAATTACGACTACGGAAAAGGGAAGAACTGGCCTTTTCAGCTAATACAGAATCTGAACGCAGACATGTTCGGTGGGTATATGCATGACGGCAAACCCTTGAACGGAGGTTCCCATAATTCCGACTATAATATGCAGGATGGTTGGAACAGCGCCATGTGGACGCATATGTATTCTTATATTTTCCCACAGATATACCAATCGGAGAATGCTACCCGGAATACACATCCTGCCTTGTTCGGGATCACGAAAATATTAAAGGTGGAAGCAATGCATCGTGTGACGGATTATTATGGTCCCATCATTTATAAGAATTTTGCGAATGCGGAAAACCATTACCGTCCTGATAAACAAAAAGATGTTTATTATGAGTTTTTCAATGAACTCGATTCTGCCGTGGTTGCTCTCACCGGTTATATAGAGGAGAAACCGGAATTCAATGGATTTGCGCGTTTTGATATTTTGTTGGATGGGAAATACCCCTCCTGGATAAAGTTTGCCAATTCGTTGCGTTTGCGGCTGGCAATGCGTATTGCTTCTGTTGTCCCCGATAAGGCACGTGCTGAAATACAGAAAATAAAGGAAAACGATTACGGCTTCTTTGAAGCGGAAACAGGCGGAGCTGTTGTTTCTGCTAAATCCGGATATACCAATCCATTGGGAGAACTTAATCGTGTGTGGAATGAAACTTACATGAGTGCTAATATGGAATCAATCTTGGCCGGATATAATGATCCCCGTCTTGGAATTTATTTCGAACACTGTACGGATGAAGCCCTGAAAGGACAATATCGTGGAATTCGTCAGGGGACATGTTTTGCTCATAGTCATTATTCTGGATTGTCGAAGCTGTTTGTCAAGCAAAGCACCGATGCGCCTCTGATGACTGCTTCGGAAGTCTGGTTTCTGCGTGCCGAAGCTGCTTTGCGCGGGTGGACGGATGAAGATGAAGAAACCTGTTATCAGAACGGTGTAACTACTTCTTTCCATCAATGGGGAATCTATGGTGTGGAAGATTATCTGCAAAGTGAACGTACAGCCTCTGACTTTATAGATACGTATGATGAGGAAAATAATATAGAGGCCCGCTGTAAAGTCTCTCCCAAATGGGATCCGTTGGATGATAAGGAAACGAAACTGGAGAAGATCATTACGCAGAAGTGGATTGCTATGTTTCCGGAAGGTTGTGAAGCCTGGGCTGAACAAAGACGGACAGGATATCCCCGTTTATTCCCCGTACGATTCAATCATAGCAGAAACGGATCTATCGAAACGGAGATTATGGTGCGCCGTCTAAACTTCCCTGGTACCTTGCAGACAGAAGACCCGGAGCAATATTCCGCACTTGTGGAAGCTTTGGGAGGAGATGACCATGGGGGTATAAGACTTTGGTGGGACACGGGAAATAATAACCTGGAATAAAAAAAGATAAAAGTAGTGTGTTTATATGTGTTGCTTTAACTATTTTTGCATCTTCATTTAAACACATTTACTTATGAAACAGATTATCTCTGCTCTTTTCCTTTGTATGTTGCTTTCTGCCGTACCGGGATTGCAGGCGCAAAACATCCAGTTACATTATGATTTCGGACGTTCTTTGTATGACAAAGATTTGCAAGGTCGTCCGCTGTTAACCTCCACAGTAGAGAAGTTTCATCCTGATACTTGGGGAAGTACTTATTTCTTTGTCGATATGGATTATACCTCCGAAGGTGTCGCTTCCGCTTATTGGGAAATAGCCCGTGAACTAAAATTCTGGAAAGGTCCTTTTTCTGCGCATCTTGAATATAACGGTGGATTATCCAAAGGAATGTCTTATAAAAATGCTTATCTGGCAGGAGCTACTTATACCTTTAATAATGCCTCTTTTTCCAAAGGTTTCACACTGACCGCCATGTATAAGTATATCCAAAAACATCCATCACCCAACAACTTCCAGTTGACGGGTACGTGGTACGTGAACTTCTGCCGCAACCTGCTTACTTTCTCCGGCTTTGCCGACTGGTGGCGTGAAGAAACGAACTACGGAAAGACTATCTTCCTCTCCGAACCACAATTCTGGGTAAACCTGAATCAAATCAAGGGAGTAAATAAAAATTTCAATCTAAGTGTTGGCTCCGAAGTCGAATTGAGCAACAACTTTGGTGGCCGCGATGGCTTTTATGTGATTCCAACACTTGCTCTGAAATGGACACTGAATTAAAAAACAGATTAAAAGAAATTGAATTAAAAGAAGTCGGACTAAAAGAATCTGAACTTCAGAGGAATCTCTGTTTACCCCTTTGCGGAACTTACAAAAATATATAGACAACCTATTAAATGAAAACTGATTTAATCTACGGTGTAGAAGACCGTCCCCCTTTTAAAGATGCCCTGTTTGCGGCTTTACAACATCTTTTGGCTATTTTCGTAGCGATTATTACACCTCCGCTTATCATCGCAAGTGCTTTAAAGCTGGATGTAGAAAAGACAAGCTTTCTGGTTTCCATGTCCCTTTTTGCTTCGGGAGTATCTACCTTTATACAATGCCGCCGTTTGGGTGCGATAGGAGCAAAGCTGCTCTGCATCCAGGGAACCAGTTTTTCTTTTATCGGCCCTATTATCGCTACAGGAATGGTCGGCGGATTGCCGTTAATCTTCGGTTCCTGTATGGCTGCCGCGCCTATCGAAATGATTGTCAGCCGCACATTCAAATATCTGCGTAATATCATCACTCCGCTGGTTTCCGGTATTGTCGTACTGCTTATCGGATTGAGCCTGATAAAAGTAGGTATCGTATCTTGCGGAGGTGGATATGCAGCTATGGATAACGGTACGTTTGCTACCTGGGAAAACCTGTCTATTGCAGCACTGGTACTTCTTAGCGTCTTGTTTTTTAACCGTTGTGGGAACAAATACCTGCGCATGAGTTCCATTGTACTCGGTCTTTGCTTTGGCTATGGCTTGGCATTTGTTTTGGGAAAAGTGGATATGAGTGCGTTGAATGTGGAAATGCTGATGAACTTTAATATTCCCCAACCTTTTAAATATGGTGTTGATTTTAATGTGTCTTCTTTCATAGCCATTGGTCTGGTCTACCTGATAACTGCCATTGAAGCAACAGGTGACGTGACTGCCAACTCTATGATTTCCGGACTTCCCATTGAAGGAGATTCCTATTTGAAACGAGTTTCCGGTGGAGTAATGGCAGATGGATTCAATTCTTTCCTTGCCGGTGTATTCAATTCTTTTCCCAACTCCATCTTTGCGCAGAATAACGGTATTATCCAATTGACCGGAGTAGCCAGCCGCTATGTCGGTTATTATATTGCGGTAATGCTCGTTCTTTTGGGATTATTCCCCATCGTAGGTGCCGTATTCTCCTTAATGCCCGATCCTGTATTGGGCGGTGCAACCTTACTAATGTTCGGCACAGTAGCAGCGGCAGGAATCCGTATCATCTCCTCACAAGAAATAGGGCGTAAAGAAACTTTGGTATTAGCAGTCAGCCTCTCTTTAGGCTTAGGAGTAGAACTAATGCCGGACGTATTACAACAAGCCCCGGAAGCAATTCGAAGTATCTTCTCTTCAGGGATCACCACCGGAGGTCTTACTGCAATTATTGCAAATATAGTAATACGTGTAAAAGTTGTCGATTAATACTTGACACCTAATACTTGATACTTAAATTACTCATTTTATCAGTAGTGCGGAAGGGGAAATCAGGATACTCGTAAAGACTGAAGCGAGGTTCGGTTTCTCCTTTCGTATAATTCCAGATAGAAGCATAATCTTCCGGATCTTCTCCCATTTTGGCTAATTGGCGCAGATAAGCAGCCAGTGATTTATTTTCTACAATATAAATCTGTCCCATCTGGTCGATAATCGGGCTATGATGACGAGTGCCGTCATGTTCGAAGCGCAGAATACGTTTTCCTTCCTCCGTTAGTCCCACCACCTGAAAAGTCATACTCTTACCGATAGCCGGTAAATTCAGCACACTGCGATCCGTAGCAAGGAAAGGTAAATGATGCTTTCTCATGAAACGTCTTAATTGTTTGGCAACATCTTCTTTCGGCTCCTCTTCCGTTCCAACCCTCGTTTCTAATATCTTATATAATTCTTTTTCCTGTTCCGGCGTCATCCAGCCATAGATCTTTTCCTCTTGTTGTTCCTGCATCGAACGACTATTAGGAGCAAATACCGCATAATTTTCATTGAATCCCTTCACCGAGAAAGTATAATAACACATGACTCCCAATGAATTAAGCACCTGGCGAAGCCGCGTCGTATGTCCCCGGCGTGAAGCCGCCACGGTATATACCAACTGATTCGTGATAATCCATCCGGCAGAAAGAACTTTCCTGATCGCTTCTTTAGCTTCAGGCGTAACCTCCAACGGTGTCTGAAAATGAGTCTGGATAATAAACTGTTTCACCCCGATAGCCGAAGCCTTCTCCTTGAATTCCCGCAGAATATCCACCAATCCGTCATTGATACGCATCGGCAAATAAGCCAATAACCGTGACCCCAGCCGTACCCGTTGCAATTCCGCATATTTCTCTCCTTCCGGGCGTTCGAGATTCGCCCTCTGTTTGCGTGCCGCCATCCGATACACCGCATCCAGAATATTCTGAAGCGTCTTATTCTGACTCATCAGCGCATCGCCCCCTGTAATCAGGATATCCCGCAACTGCGTATCCTCTTCAAAATAAGTCATCAACCGGCGCAACTTACGATCCCATGATTCCTTCGGACGTAAAGACTCAAACTCGAAATTCAACCGTTCGCTTTGGAAATCGTACATCCGCTGACAAGAAGCACAAAGTCCCCCGCAAGCCCGTCCCATCGTGTCAGGAATGAGAATAGCCACCTCCGGATACCGGCGATGAATATTATGCCCGTCCGGCAGGAGCCATCCCGCAGCATTAGGCTTACCAGCCTCTACAATATCCTCCTTTTCCCACGCGCGAATATTTCCATACGTCTCCACCAACCGTGGCGAATAAAGAATATAACTCCGAATAGCATCGTCATTATACCCATATCCCGTGATATTGAGTAACGACAAATAATAAGGAGTCGCAAAAAACGGCATCCCCTTTTTTCGTGCCCGATAAAGCAAATACATAGTCTCCGAAGAAAGAGAATTCCCCAGGAACCGATTCAGTTCTCCCGGACTCTTCACAGCCATCGCCAAATGAAAGCGGAAATCATTCCACCATTCACTCACCAACCTGTATTTCTCCTCATAACTCATTCCCTCCTCAAAGTGGAAACGCACTGAAGGCTTCGACTTCCTGTTCTCAATCTTCTGAATCAGCAAGTGCAACATCCGTTCCTTATTTTCATCCCGTATCTCCCGTACCTCTTCATCCAGTCCGGTTTCCCACCGGTCATTCCGGCTTTTGATACGCTGCGGTGACGGCAAAGGCGTAACTTCTCCCTTCAACCGTTTAAACATCTGGTAAATTTCAATAAACAAATCCGTCGGCATCTCCATATTCTCCAACGTCCCCGTCAGAAACTCATAAAGCAGCCGAATAGTCTGTACTGACATATCCTGTCCCGTAGACAGTTCATGGACATTCTGCCCATCATAATGGAGTAAGAGTCGAATT
This sequence comes from Bacteroides luhongzhouii, assembly GCF_009193295.2. Taxonomy (NCBI): domain Bacteria; kingdom Pseudomonadati; phylum Bacteroidota; class Bacteroidia; order Bacteroidales; family Bacteroidaceae; genus Bacteroides; species Bacteroides luhongzhouii. The sequence continues at coordinate 3,086,041 of NZ_CP059973.1, forward strand.
TGCTCCCTTGCCTCCTCCGCAGCTTCGTTTTCTATCCTGCAAGTTTCCAACAACCGCAGTATTCCAGTCTTGAAATCCTCAACAGTAGAGCTCTTATCCGCTATCTCCACTATCTCCGGAATTTCCTGACCATAGATTTGTTTCAACTGTGAAAAAGTAAGTGTAAGCATTTTCTTTTGTTTCATAAGCAATCTATCAATTTTTAAATTATATAATAAGTATTTTAAGTTTGAACTACCCCGCGCCGTATGGTCTTCCGGCCTAGTCTGCCCTTCTTAACGCCGGGGATGAGACCGAAGTAGCCCGGCAGAAGCAGCCTTGATTTTTTCTTTTTTGGTACTTTTTCTTTTGTATCAAGACAAAAGAAAAAAGTACATAAAGATAACAAAAAAAGCGGAAGTACAAAACCCCCGCTTTCTCTATCGTATTAATCTTTACGCTTTTCTAACATTTAACGCGACTCATTTTTTCGTTTCCGTGTCGTCATCCTTCCGTTTCGGCTCCTTCTTGGCAAGGAGAACGATATTATACACATAATCCGTCATCCACTGTTCCGAGTACCCCAGACGCTCTTTGTATTGACGGACAGCCGCAGCCGTTTTATGCACATCATCCGCCTTCCACACCATCTTGGTACAAACATCATGTACCGTTTTCTGCGTCATACCATACAAAGCCTTTTTAAAGATCGACGGCATACGGAACTTCCACTGCATCAGATTTCCCATCAACATCATCAGATCATTAGAAAATCCCTGATACATGAATAAATAAGATTGAATATCATTTTGAGTGCGGCAGTTACGTTTCACGGAAGCGTCGATTTCCTTGAAGAAATTCTCGTTCAACCCATAATCCTGCATCAGCATTTTGCGTGAGGCAGACTTTTCGGCCAATCCCAGTTTGCCGTTTTGAGTAGGCACTTTAAACAAACGTTTGAAGTTAGCTACGTCCGGCAGGAATCGGATATTGGTGATACCTAGGTTTGTGGCGATCACTGACTGGAAATACACCCGGGTCAGTGATATGAAATCTTCTACATTGCCGACTTTCGTTTCATCGGATTTTTTCTTGAATAAACCAAATAAGCCCATTGTTATCTCTACAATTTTATTATTTACAATTTACTATTTGAGCGCATGGAAGGTATATAACATAACTACCATCTGTCAATTTCCGTGCAAAGGTACAAAAACAGTTGGTTTTCACCAACATTCCAAGTCCTTTTCGATGTCCGGCATAGACTCTTTCTTAAAAACAGGACTTTGAATGCCGGCTTTCTTTTGTGCCCGGTAATCATTTAAATATTGTTTGTGGTTATTCGTTTTTTATTCGGAAGTAGAATTTATGATTTTCGAATACGGGTTCCACAATATCATAACGGACAAATTTGGCGAGCAGATGTTCAGCGGCACGTCGTGAAAGTCCGGTTTGGCGACAGTAGCGGTTGAGTGAGAGTAAAGTGCCATGTTCCAGTTGTTCGAGCAGTAGCTGTTCACGTTCGGTGTAACGGATCAGTTCACCACGGGGGCTGTCGCTTTGTTGCCATACACGGAGATGTATAGGTGTTGCCAGAATGTTTTCATCCTTGATACGGAGATAGGCTAGAGGTTTCCCTGTTTCGTCTTTGGCGTAAACTGGTTTATGCGGAGTCTCTTCGATGGTCGCTACCAACACTTGCCGTCCCTCCACTATATATGTTTGTAATGTGTATTCCACTTCCGGTACGCAATAAAGTTGTGCGGCGGCCTCAATCATATATTTTTCTTCTTCGGAGCGTACTCCCGCAATTTTGCCATTGTCTTTTACGCCAATAAGTAATCTTCCTCCGTCCGTGTTGGCAAAAGCCGAGAGTGTTTTGGCAATTTTGCGTGCGTCGGAAATTTCGAATTTAAAGTCCTGTTGCTGGTGCTCTCCTTCAGCAATCAATGCATGTATATAATCGGTATCTGTAAGCAGTTTCATGGCTACAAAGGTAGGTAAAAATGGTGAAAAGCCCCTTTTTTAGATATTTTTCGAAGATTATTTCAAAAAAAATATTGATTTTATGCTTTTATTTCGGGAAACAGTGTATTTTTGCGGCACATTATTAACGAAAAAAATAAAAGGATTATGAAAGAATTGGTAGAAAAAGTAGCAGCTCTTTATGCTGACTTCTCAAAAGATGCTAACGCGCAGATCGAAAACGGTAACAAAGCAGCAGGAACTCGTGCTCGTAAAGCTTCTTTGGAAATCGAAAAAGCAATGAAAGAATTCCGTAAAGCATCTTTGGAAGCTTCTAAGAAATAATTAGAAGACTACTAAGATATCGAAAAAGAGGGCATATCGCTTCACGATATGCCCTCTTTCTATTTTTATGCGAAATGACTTTTTAGTTGTTTTAGCACGGATAGTGATGATGATTTAGATAGAAAGGTGTATGTTTGTGTGCGGCACCCCAAAAATATATGAGTAGTATTAAATTTCTGCTTCCTTTTTATGTTAATGCTAAATACGGTGGAGTCTTCATTTGCAATATTGTTGTTTGTTGGGCTTGCAAAACTTTTTTCCTCTATGCGCATCTCAAATTAAATCGTATATTTGCGAAAAGAATCAAGATTGGGAATTATGAACGAAAACGTCTTAGCTAAACTGAAGATACTTGCGGAATCTGCCAAGTACGACGTTTCCTGTTCTTCCAGTGGTACGGTGCGCTCCAATAAGCCGGGCACGCTGGGAAACACTGTCGGAGGATGGGGAATCTGCCATAGCTTTGCCGAGGACGGACGGTGTATCTCGCTATTGAAAATCATGCTTACCAATTATTGTATCTACGACTGTGCTTACTGTATCAACCGTCGTAGCAACGATCTTCCCCGCGCTACATTTTCCGTTTCGGAATTGGTGGAACTGACGATGGAATTCTATCGTCGTAACTACATTGAAGGGCTGTTTCTTAGTTCCGGAGTGGTCCGCAATCCGGATTATACGATGGAGAGACTGGTGCGTGTAGCTAAAGATTTGCGGCAAGTGTACCGGTTTAACGGTTATATTCATCTCAAGAGTATTCCCGGTGCCAGTCGTGAATTGGTGAATGAGGCTGGGCTGTATGCCGACCGTTTGAGTGTCAACGTCGAAATTCCCAAAGAAGAAAACCTGAAACTCCTTGCGCCGGAGAAAGATCATAAAAGTGTATTTGCTCCGATGAAATATATTCAGCAAGGTGTATTGGAGAGTAAGGAAGAACGGCAGAAGTTTCGCCATGCACCTCGTTTCGCGCCTGCGGGACAAAGTACCCAAGTGATTGTGGGAGCTACCTCCGAGTCGGATAAAGATATTCTTTTCCTTTCGTCGGCTCTTTACGGCCGGCCGACCATGAAGCGTGTCTATTACTCGGGCTACGTTTCTGTGAATACGTATGATAAACGTCTTCCGGCATTGAAGCAACCGCCTTTGGTACGTGAAAACCGGCTCTATCAGGCTGACTGGTTATTGCGTTTTTACCAATTCAAGGTGGACGAAATTGTGGATGATGCCTATCCGGATCTCGACCTCGAGATAGACCCGAAACTCTCGTGGGCTTTGCGTCATCCCGAGCAGTTTCCTGTCGACATCAACAAAGCGGACTACGAAATGTTGCTCCGTGTGCCGGGAGTGGGAGTGAAGTCGGCGAAGCTGATTGTCGCTTCCCGCCGTTTTTCGCGACTGGGTTTTTATGAACTAAAGAAGATAGGAGTGGTGATGAAGAAGGCGCAATATTTCATCACCTGCAAAGAGCTGCCTCTCCAAATGCAGACCGTGAACGAACTTTCACCGCAACGGGTACGTAGCTTATTGCTGCCGAAACCGAAAAAGAAAGTGGATGAACGCCAATTGTTACTTGATTTTGGCGAATCGTAAATTATCAAATAATAAATATAACAAGTGAATATTTATATCTACGATAAAACCTTTGATGGTCTGCTGACTGCCGTGTTCGACGCCTATTTCCGCAAGACCTTTCCTGATGACTTATTGTCGGAAGGAGATGCTTTACCCTTATTTTATGATGAGTTACATACCGTAGTCACCGATGAAGAAAAGGCCGGGCGTGTGTGGCGGGGATTGCAGAAGAAAGTCTCTGTTTCTGCTTTGGGCTGCCTCACACAAAGTTGGCTGTCGGAGCTTCCGGAGGTAGGGATGCTTATTTTTCGTTATATCCGTAAAGCGATCGACTCACCCCGTTCCATCGAAACCAATTTTGGCGATCCGGACGTTTTGCAATTGGCGCAAATATGGAAGAAAGTGGATGGCGAACGTGTGCACCTGATGCAGTTTGTCCGTTTTCAGAAAGCTGCGGATGGTACATTCTTTGCGGCTTTCGAACCGCAGTATAATGCGCTTCCTCTTACCGTCCACCATTTCAAAGACCGTTTTGCCGATCAGAAGTGGATTATTTACGACATGAAACGCCGTTATGGTTTTTATTATGACTTGCAAGAAGTGACGACCATCTCGTTTGATGATGACAGCCGTGAATCTCATCTGATTACGGGGATGCTGGATGAAAGTCTGATGGACAAGGATGAGAAGCTTTTCCAACAACTCTGGAAAACTTATTTCAAGGCCATTTGTATCAAAGAACGTATCAATCCAAGAAAGCACAGGCAAGATATGCCTGTACGTTATTGGAAGTATCTGACGGAAAAGCAGAAATAGAATTCCATCTCTTTATATTTTAGAAAAAATACTCCTCTTTGCTTCTTCTGTTTTTGTTTCTCTTTTATCTTTCTGTAAAGGGGCTTTTTGAGTTTTTCGATTCTTTATTTCTTCAATTATTCAATTCGCTGCACTGTTACCTCCGGAAACTCCTGTATCAATGAAAGCAAATGTCCTTCATCGTTATTTCGTTTCGACTTGATGACCATACTCACCTGATAAAACTCTGCTTCACCCTTATGTAATGTTTCCATTTCGTAAGAGACTATCAGGTAGTCTTTAGAGTTGAATTTGTCCGCTATTTGTTTCAGAGTGTCTTTGTTGGTAGTAGAGAAAGAAACCATCGAGCTTTTCATTCCGATGCTTTTAAACAGGTAAGTAAGTAATTCCAGTCCGATGAGGGTCAATACCATGGCAGCAATGCCGATGGTGTACATTCCTGCGCCTACTGCCAGTCCGATACCGGCTGTTGCCCAGATTCCTGCGGCGGTAGTCAGTCCGCGTACAATCTGCTTTTGGAAGATGATGGTTCCCGCACCGATAAATCCGATACCACTGACGACTTGTGCCGCCACACGACTGGGATCAAGCGTGACACTGCTTTCTTTTATAATCTCCTGAAATCCGTATTGAGAAACAATCATAATCAGGGCACTGCCTAGCGATACGAGGAAATGAGTACGGTATCCGGCCTCTTTGGCACGGTATTCACGATCCAGTCCGATGATCGCCCCCAGTATTCCGGCGACCAATAAACGAATTACGAAATCTATGTTCAACATCATGTGTTCAATCTCCTTTCTACTTTTTTATTGTTTGTGGAAAAATACTTGGAACTATAAATATACAATTATTTCTCCTTTAGGGGTCATTAATTTAGTAATATTTGAATGTATCCGTTTCATTTTATCGTATATTCGCAGACTCAAATGAATGTTTAATCCTGTGATTGAGTGAATAATGAAGAAAAGATTTTTTTATATAATCAGCTTTTTGCTGATCTTTTGTATAGAGGTGCTGATAGCTTTGTATGTACGTGATAATTTCATACGTCCTTATGTCGGAGATATGCTGGTGGTAGTCCTGGTGTATAGTTTTGTGAGAATATTTCTCCCGACAGGAATTCCTCGGATGCCGTTTTATGTCTTTCTTTTTGCTTGTTTTGTAGAAGTGTTGCAATACTTCCAGTTGGTAGAGATGTTGGGCATTACCAACCATGCAGCCAGAATCATTTTGGGCTCTACGTTCGATTGGGCGGATATAGCTTGTTATGCGGCGGGATGTGTATTTATTGTTTTATTCGAGCGTTTGTTTCAGCATAAGTCATAAAATTTATTTCTTTTCCACGTCTGTTTCGGATGGATTCAGATGATGTCCGCAATATTTGCAAAACTCGGCATTGTCTTCGTGTCCCGAACGATGGCAGTGGGGACATTCTTTGTCTCTTCTGCGTTTGTAGTCTTTCATCATGGAGGCGGATACAATCCCTGTCGGTACGGCAATAATCGTGTAACCGATTAGCATGACACAGGCGGAAAGGAACTTCCCGAGACCGGTGATGGGGGTAATGTCTCCATAGCCTACGGTAGTCATGGTGACGATAGCCCAGTAAATGCTGTTCGGAATGTTGTTGAACTGTGAGTTGGGTTGTGTTCCTTCAATCATATACATCAGTGTGCCGATGGAAGTCACCAGGATGACGACAAATAAGAAAAATACCGCAATCTTCTTGCTGCTTTCGCGTAAGGCGGTGAGCAGTCGTTCGCCCTCATTCAGAAAGTTGAAGAGCTTGAAGACACGGAATACCCGTATCAGGCGGAAAGCACGGATGATGAGCAGATAGCGTGCACCGGGGAAGAGCAGTCCGATGTAGAGAGGAAGGGTGGCCAGCAAGTCTACGATTCCGAAGAAGCTGAATATGTATTTCCGGGGACGGGGCGAGCAGTAGATTCTCGTCAAGTACTCGAAAGTAAAGAAGGCGGTGAAAAGATATTCCATAATAACGAACGGAGTCGTCAGAAAGCTGGGAAGTCCTTTCAGGCTTTCGATGATGACAAGCAGTACGCTGACCAGAATACAACCGATAAGAATCACGTCGAACAGTTTCCCGGCGGGAGTGTCCGATTCGAAGATGATGACATACAACTTTCGTTTCAGTTTTTCGTCATGTAAAAAACGATGGATTCTTTCTTTCAGTTTCATACTAAATGAAATTTTTGGAGAAGAGGTTAAGGAGAGGCTTTTCAGTCAATGACCCATTGTTTATTGTAAGCCTCTGTTTTTTTCGGATCGTAATACATTCCTTCTTGTGTGGGAATATAGAGGGTGTATGTCTTTCCGGTCCTGTTTTTTAATGAGGTGTCGCGCAGCCAGGGGTTGGCATCACGGAGTTGTGCATAAGTGATACCTTGTGATTTGGCATAATCATTCAAATCATCGATGGAAGTGGTGACAGTCACCTTTTTGTAAGGAATAGGCGGATATAGATGTTCCCGCTTCAGCAGAAATCCGTAACGTTGCGGGTTGTTGAGTATCTCTTTGGCTGCCAATAGGCGGAACATATAGCGGGAAGTTTCTTCTACCAGCCATAAGTCCATGGCATGACTTGCCAATTGCTTGTCGAGTTGGGAGGAGATACGTCCCTGTCCGGCATTGTAGGCGGCGGAGACAGCCATCCAGTCTCCATATTTGGCATACGCTTGTTTGAAATATTTGCAGGCGGCTACGGTTGCTTTTTCAATGTGGTAGCGTTCGTCTATGTTGTCGTTCACTTCCAGTCCGAATTCCCGTCCGGTGGCGGGCATAAACTGCCACAATCCTGCTGCTCCTGCCGGAGAGCGGGCGATGTTGTTCAGGTTGCTTTCGATTACCATCAGGTATTTGAAGTCGTCGGGGATGCCGTTGGCTTTCAGTATCGGTTCTATGAGGGGGAAATACCGGTTGGCACGTTTTATCAGTAGCATGGTGGTGGAATGCATATAGGTGAAAGCCATCATTTCACGATCCATCCGTTCGCGGCGGTCATAGCGGCGGAGGTCAATGGTTTCCCCGTCAAAGGTAACTTGGGCGGGAACGGTGGGCGAGGTGACGCAATAAGGTACTTCCGATTTAGCGGAATGTTGTTCGGTCACCTGGCTGCTGCCTGTCAATATAGGCATGGATGCGCCGATGCAAAATACTAATATAAGTGTAAGAATATAGTTGATTTTAGTTTGTTTCTTCATTTATTTATTTCATTATTTCAGTTGATATAATTCAGTTTCTTGTTCAGACTTTGTTGGACTGTTCACATACTTGCCATTCTCGCCAAGCAGATCGCTTTCTGTATTCCGTCCGCCCTGTTTGTAGATGTCGTTCATCATCTCCTTTATTTGATAGAACAAATTTTCTCTCTCTTTGTCAGTCAGTTCAGAGATTTTTTTCTTTCAGTGCTAAAGTCTATCTTGCAAAGATAATCCCATTTTGTTTTTTTCAAAGAACTTTTCTTGCATTTTATACGTTTTTCTAATAGAGTTAAAATAAATAATGAATCAAGATGAATATAGCAATGACCGGAGCTACCGGATATATAGGTAAACATCTTTCCAACTATCTCACAGAAAAGGGCGGACATCGGATTATTCCCTTGGGAAGATCGATGTTCCGCGAAGGTATGTCCGGACATTTGATTCAGACATTGACGCATTGCGACGTAATCATCAACCTGGCTGGCGCACCCATTAATAAGCGTTGGACACCGGAGTACAAACAGGAATTGTTCAACAGCCGCATTGTGGTGACGCATCGTATTATCCGTGCATTAAATGCTGTCAAGACAAAACCGAAACTGATGATTTCAGCTTCCGCTGTGGGCTATTATCCTCCGGAAGTAGAAGCGGACGAATATACCCGTACCCGCGGCGACGGTTTTCTTTCCGATCTTTGTTATGCATGGGAGAAAGAAGCTAAACATTGTCCCGAACCTACCCGGCTCGTCATTACACGCTTTGGTGTAGTGCTTTCTCCGGATGGAGGGGCGATGCAGCAGATGCTTCGCCCTTTGCAAACCACAAAGGTAGCTACCGCCATCGGTCCCGGTACTCAGGCTTTTCCGTGGATAGCCATGCACGACCTTTGTCGCGCCATGGAGTTTTTTATCACTCACGAAGAAACGCGAGGTGTGTATAATCTGGTAGCTCCGCAACAGATTTCACAATATTCTTTTACCCGTGAGATGGGAAAAGCTTATCAGGCATGGACAACGATTATTGCTCCGCAACGGGCTTTCCGTATATTTTACGGTGAAGCGGCCTCCTTCCTGACAGCCGGTCAGAAAGTCCGCCCGACACGTCTGACAGAAGCCGGGTTTCGTTTTTCCATCCCTACTGTCGAACGTCTTTTTAAAGGTACGGACCACAGTACGGTTACCTCTCTCGACTTGAACCGATATATGGGACTTTGGTACGAAATAGCCCGCTACGAGAACCGTTTTGAACACGGACTGGTAGATGTCACGGCCACTTACACGCTTCGTTCTGACGGCACGATTCGTGTGGAGAACCGAGGGTGCAAGCGCAATTCCCCTTACGATATCTGCAAGACTGCCAACGGACACGCCAAGATACCCGATCCCGCGCAACCGGGTAAACTGAAAGTCTCTTTCTTCCTTAATTTCTACTCTGATTATTACATATTGGAGCTGGATGAAGAGAATTACAACTATGCCCTTGTAGGTAGCAGTACCAATAAATATCTCTGGATACTAAGCCGCACGCCGCAGCTGCCCGAGGAAATCAAAAAGAAACTTGTCACTGCTGCCGAACGTCGTGGTTACGATACAAACCGGTTGCAATGGATAGAGCAACTTTGAAAACTTTTGAACAATATAGATTATGGATTACGAAATTATTCATCAACCCGAACAGAAACTGTTCAAGACTGAAGTAGACGGTCGCACCGCCTTTGTACAATATCGCCTCTTAGGTGATTCTCTCGACATTATTCATACCGTCGTGCCCCGTCCGATAGAAGGGCGCGGAATAGCCGCTGCGCTGGTAAAAGCTGCGTACGACTATGCAATAACCAATGAGATGAAACCAAAAGCCACTTGTTCCTACGCGGTAAAGTGGTTGGAACGCCATCCGGAACTGGGGTAAACCGTTGTCCGAATGGCGTCAACAGAATTGTTTGTGTTTTTATTGATATTTGGTAGAAAAAAGTCCTAATAATTGGCTTTTGCTTAATGGTTTGGTGAGGAATGCGTTGCAACCTGCTTCCATGGCACTCGCTCTGTCAGAATCGAATGCGTAAGCTGTCAGGGCGATAATCGGAACTGTGGTATTGAATTCCCTGATTTTTCGTACTGCTTCGAGTCCGCCCATAATCGGCATCTTCATATCCATAAGGATGATGTCATACTGTTCGTTGCGCAACTTCTCAAGCGCTTCCACTCCATTTTTTACTCGTGTGAGATTGTATTTGAAGAGAATGTGCTGCACTAAAGAAAAGTTACTGTCATTATCTTCAGCAATCAGTACTTTGAAATCTTTCTTGTTGATTTCGCTCAATGAAGGTATTTGCTGTGCGGGAGCCGGTGTCGCAGACGTATTTTTACTATCTTGTATTTCACCATTCTCCTGTGTATCTATTTTACAGGGAACCCATGCCCAGAAAGTGGAACCGATACCAGGATTGGAAGTAAAGCCGATTTCTCCTCCTGCGCCCTCTATGATTGCTCTGGAAATGGCCAGTCCGAGCCCTGTGCCTTGTGCAAATTCGTTGAGCTTTTGGAAACGACCGAATACTCTATCCTGCAATTCCACCGGGATACCGACACCCGAATCCTGTACATAGAATCGTATTCCTTCGTTTTCTATACTATATCCCATTTTGATAAATCCTGCGTGGGTACATTTCACCGCATTGGTAAGGAAATTCATCCATACCTGTTTCAGGCGGTTGACATCGAGAAATATCCAGCAGTCCGAACAAGGATTGTCAACAAAGAGTTTCACGTCGGGATTAGTCATTTTTTGTTGAATCATCATATACAGCTCGTTGCAGACTCTTGACAGATTGAATTTCTCTCTCTTACGTTCGAGGATTCCCGATTCTATTTTGGAGAGATCGAGAATATCATTAATGAGCCGCAGCAACAATTCGTTGTTCGATTCGATGATATTCATGTATTCTTCTTTTTCGGCCGGATCATCGCAATGTACCATCAGACCGGAGAAGCCTACAATGGCGTTCAGAGGCGTACGTATTTCATGGCTCATATTGGCGAGGAAGGCAGATTTGAGCCGGTCGGAAAGTTCCGCTTTTTCTTTCAGCTCTTTCAGTTCCTGCGCCATCTTTTCCCATTTTGTATTGTTGAACTTGATACCGGTATAGCGGGTGACGTTTCCTTTTTTATCTCTTTCCACGGGGATTCCCGTTACAATCAGAGTTTGCCATTCATTCTCCCATTTACTTTTGGAACGGTACTGGAAACTGAATTCCTTGTCTGTCCGCCGAATCATATATTCGATATGTTTGCAAACACAGTCCCAATCTTCCGGATGGGTAACTTCCATGTAATCGTTCGGCGTGATGGTCCTTTCCGGGTGATAGTCGTTGACGGGGTCGTTGAATGCTTTGAACTGCCTGGTCAGGACATCAAAATCCCAGTAAGACATTCCGATAGTCTTGAAAGTGAGCTCCATTTTGTAGTTTCTTTCTTTTACTTCCTCGTCCAGTTGGTGAAGTTTGGATATGTTTTGGCGGAAACCGGTGAAGCGTATGTTGTTGCCGTCTTCATCCTTCTCAAAAGGTACGCCCAGGATGTTGCAGTACTGCCATGAATCGTCGTATTTTGTTTGTATGCGACAGGTGAAATTGATAGTGATCTCTTTTCCCGAAAGCATAGATTGCATGGCGTCATAGGCGGCAGAACGGTCATCGGGATGGATGACTTCCATATATTCTGTGATGGAGAGCAGTTTGTTGCTTGCGTAATCGTTGATAGGGTCGTGGTAGGACTCGAATTTCTGGCTACGTACATCGAAATCCCAGTGAATGATATTGCTCACCTGCATGGCAAGTTCGCGTTTGGTTATCAGTTCCTGCGTTTTCTTTACCATTTGTAATCTTTCGGTAATGTCCAGCTGGGTTCCGATAATCAATAATTTCCCCATGTGCTCGGCCGATAGACGCATTCTGCTTTCATAGTGGCGATATTGTTTTTCGGCTTCATCGAAGAAGCGTAAGGTGATTTGTCCGTTTTCGATTTCCTTATTTATTAGCTGTGAAAACACGAGGCGCAACTGTTCACAGTCCTGCGGATGCAATATATCCAATAATTCGTCCAATGTCATTTTTTCTTTCACAATGGACGTACCATGTAATGAACTGAATGTTTTTTTGCGGACATCATATACCCAGGAAGACATATTGGCGGCCTCCATCGCCATCTCCAGGTTTTTCTTGTTTTCTTCTGTCCGGAATTCCGTTTCTTTTACCACTGTTTTGTCGTTGGAGAGTAGCATATGTCCGATGATGTCTCCTGCTTTATTCCATAAGGGGATTACCTGGACTTCGAAAATCATGCTGTTCTTGTTATGAGTCGTAAAATACTCGTCTTCATTGATGCGGTTGAAATCATACTCAAATTCCAGCATTATATTTTCTTCCCCACCTTGTATTCTGGCTTTGAGCTGCTCATCCATATAAGGACTGGAAAACAGGTTGACTGTGCCTACTACGCTATTCCGGTCATTCACTCCATACATTTTCAATGCGTGGTCATTGATGAAACGTAAAACGCCGTCCGTGTCATACATCTCTATGCTTATTGGTAGGCGGGCATATATACTTTCCGCAAACAGAACTTTCTCGTGTATTAATTCGGTTATTTCTTGTTCGAAGATTGTTTGGTTGTTTTCACTGGGAAGAGTTTCCTTTTCATTCATTTTAGTTGTTGTTTATTTTCGTCTGTCGGGTTAAATGGGAAATTTAGTTGCAGAGTGTACGTACATTGTTTTTTATCACTGCAATATACTCCTTACTTACAAATGTAATAAAAACAATAGAGAAAAGGAAATAATGAACGAAAAAACTGAAATAAGGGATAATTATGGTTTCGCTCAAATTCACAGGAATGTGTCCTGATTGCTAACATATCTCTTGAATTACTGCATAATAGTGAAAAAAAGAAAGGTAATCTGTGATTGAATGCTTTTTGTGAATAAACGATTAGTAATGGGAAATTCAAGGATTTTGACTTGAACGCAGATGTCTATACGTGGAATATAGAATTTTAGCGAACCGGTGTATGACCGGAAGAGAAAAAACGCTTCGTTTTTTTTATATAAACTTTCAGAGATACGCTTCTCTCTGAAAGTTTATATTTATTACATATTATTTCCATCTCTTCAACTGTGGAAAGAACTCTTTCATCGTTTTACGTGCTTCTTCCACCGTGTATTTCACTTCCGAGTCTTTATTGAACTCATCCAGATAATTCAGGTTGAGTTCGATCATTTCGTCCATTGTACACTCTTTTGTGAAATGTCCGTCCGCATAGCAATAGTGGCAATAATCCTGATTCTTGCTACCGTCTGCTTCTTTTCCAAAAGTTGAGTCGTCTATCGGCATACCGCAACTTTGACAAATTTTTTGTTCCATCTTTTTGTTAGATTATAAATTTATGTTACAGGACAAATATAGGTAGAATTGTTGGAATAGGAGTTGTCCGATCTTGCTAATTACCTGTTCATTTCCTGGCTTGTTCACTTTTGGGGTTAATTTGTTTTCACCGGCAGGCGTTTCCACATCCAGCGGGGAATCATTTTCCAGAAAAACACCAGAATCCGGTAGCGCCAGTCGATTACTGCCACCCGTTGTTTCCGCTTCAGCGACCAGGAGATATGACGGCCCACTTTGGCGGCGTCCATCAGCAGTGGATAATGCGTTCCGTCATTCAGTAAATCGGTGGCAACAAATCCGGGACGAATATCGGTAAAACGGATATGTAGTTTTTGCAGGTATGACAGTTGTTCGAGCGCATCTATATAAGTGTTTTGAAAACGTTTGGTGGCAGAATAGGCAGGAGCAACTCCGAGGCCTTTCGTTCCGGCAATGGAACTGATAACGGCCAGGTGTCCGCCTCCGTTTTTCTTGAAGTACATGAAAGCGGTATCCACCATCCGGATAAAGCCTTCTACATTGGTACGTGCTGTATTCAGTTCTACTTCCATATTCATGTCCATATTCTGGAAACCGATGCCGGAACTAAGAAGAAACAAATCCATGCCGCCTAGTTTGTCGATGAGCAGATTCAGCTTTTCGCTTGCGTCCTCTTGGGTTACGTCCAATGCTTGGATTTGAATTTGATCCGGTGCTGCCCGTTGCAAGTTTTCGAGAGAAGATTGCCGTCTGCCGGCTACTCCGATTTTCCAGCCTTCCAGTAACAGGCATTTTGCAACTTCCTGTCCGATACCGGAGGTGGCCCCTATGATAATGGCTTTTCTCATTACTGATTTTTTAGTAAGTTATAGGTTCAATAAATGTCGTATGGTTTGCCAGGGTGCATAGAACAGCATTCTCGGTCCGGAAAAACGCATTACCTGTCGCATTCGTTCGCGCAGGACGGGCTTGTAACAATGTACCGTGCACTCTTTGCATGCACCCTTTTTCTCTCCAAACGGACAACGGTCGAGACGGGCATGCGCATAGCGAAGCAACTCTTCACAGTCGGTACAAAGAATGTTGTTTTTTTCTTTTTTCCGACAATAGAGGCGGATCATTAACTCTACTGTTTTCTTTTCGTGTGCGATGCGTGATTCCTTCATCTCTTTCTTCTTTACACTTTGGATTGACAAAGATAGCGAAGATTATGCAGAAACACAGGCGTATTCTGTTAAAATGTACCTTCTTTCTTTTTCTATTGGTTTTTTGAAACATCTTTCGAAGAGCTTGTTGTTGACGGAAACAATCTGTATCTTTGCGGAATGAAAAAGTTATTGTGTCCGCAATGTAAGATTGCGGCTATGTATGTGAAGAATGAGCAGGGTGAAAGGCGACTGGTCTATGTGCTCGAAAATGGTGAAGTTGTTCCCAAGTATCCGGAAGATTCGATGGAGGGTTTCGACTTGACAGAAGTTTTCTGTCTGGGTTGTTCGTGGCATGGCTCACCTAAACGACTGATGAAATGATTAACAGTCTGGTGATTAGTGATTGACAGTTTAGTGATTAATGATTAACGTACTACGCAATATTGAATTGTAGCACATACGCCGCATGGCATTATCACTAAACCGTTAATCACAATTATTTGATTTATGTCAACTAAAAGAGGAATGGAAATCGAGAACAAGTTCGTTTGATTTTCCGTATCTTTGCGCCCGATTTTAGAACATAGACGTATGGCAACTTCTAAAGAAATGACGGCAGGGCCGGCATTACCTCTCATTTTAAAGTTTACACTGCCGCTTTTACTCGGCAATCTGTTGCAACAAACGTATTCGCTTGTTGATGCTGCAATTGTAGGAAAGTTTTTGGGAATTAACGCGTTAGCTTCTGTCGGGGCCAGCACGTCAGTGGTGTTTCTCATTCTCGGGTTCTGCAATGGATGTTGCGGAGGGTTCGGGATACCTGTTGCGCAGAAGTTTGGGGCGCGGGATTACAGTACGATGCGTAGTTATGTGGCCGTCAGTTTGAAACTGGCTGCGGGAATGTCTGTGGTGATTGCTCTTCTCACCAGTATTTTATGTGAGGATATTCTTCGGATCATGCGTACACCGGAGAATATATTTGAAGGGGCTTATGCTTATCTGCTTGTCACTTTCATCGGTGTGCCGTGTACGTTCTTCTATAATCTTCTTTCGAGCATTATCCGTGCGCTGGGAGACAGTAAGACGCCTTTTTGGTTTCTGTTGTTTGCGGCTGTTTTGAATATCATTCTCGACTTGTTCTGTATTCTGGTACTTGACTGGGGAGTGGCGGGAGCTGCTGTCGCTACTGTCTTTTCGCAAGGATTGTCGGCTGTTCTCTGCTACATTTATATGTATCGGAAGTTTGAAATATTGCAGGGCACTCCGAAAGAACGCCGGTTTCAGTCGAAACTGGCTAAGACGCTGCTCTATATCGGTGTGCCTATGGGATTGCAGTTTTCTATCACGGCTATCGGCAGCATTATGCTTCAGAGTGCGAATAATGCATTGGGAACGGCGTGTGTGGCAGCTTTTACGTCTGCTATGCGCATCAAGATGTTCTTTATCTGCACGTTCGAAAGTTTGGGCATTTCGATGGCTACATATAGCGGACAGAATTACGGAGCGGGTAAACCGGAACGTATTTGGTTGGGAATCAAGGCTAGTGCTCTGATGATGATTATTTATGCGGCATTCACGTTCCTTCTTCTGATGGTAGGGGCTAAATATTTCGCGCTGATCTTCGTAGACCCGTCGGAAACGGAAATTCTGCTGGATACGGAGTTGTTCCTGCATATCTCCTGTATGTTCTTCCCGATGCTTGGTTTGTTGTGCATCTTGCGTTATACTATTCAGGGAGTAGGCTTTACCAATCTTGCTATGTTCTCCGGAGTGGCGGAGATGATTGCGCGTATTCTTGTCAGTCTCTATGCCGTACCGGCATTCGGCTTTATTGCTGTCTGCTACGGTGATCCGATGGCTTGGATAGCAGCAGACTTATTCCTGGTGCCGGCCTTTATCTACGTTTATCGCAGGTTGAAGAAGCAGGTGTTTGTAAATTCGACTGTACAGCAGACTGTTGCATAATTATCTTTTCTCAGGCTAAGAATATTCCTTTGTTTGAATTTAGAAATCGGCCCCTTTCTGTATACGGAGAATGTCTCCGTATATGGGATGACGGAATTCTATATATTCGGCATGGAGGTATAGTCTGTCCGCTTTCTTTCCGTAGAGCTCGTCTCCAAGTATGGGGCATCCCAAGCCTTCCGGATGGGCGGCGTGTACTCTTAACTGATGTGTTCGTCCGGTCAATGGATAGAAGATTATCCGGGTGTGTTTTCTTGATTCATTGAAAGTGCTTCCTGATTCACTGATGATCCTATATTCTGTAATTGCCTCTTTTCCGTATTCTTTATTAACGATTTGTCGGGGACGGTCAAGGGGATTTAAACAGAGAGGGAGTTCGATCCTTCCTGTTCTTTCTGATAGTACTATTCCATCCAGCACAGCCACATAGCGTTTTTTGATACTTCTGTTTGCAAATTGTGCCTGTAAATCCTGATGTACCTCTTTTGTTTTGGCAACGAGCAATAATCCTGAAGTAGCCATATCGAGCCGGTGTACAATCATGGGTCCGGTAGCTTCGGGATATTTCTTCTTCAAACGATGATAGACTGAATCTCTGTCCTCCGCTTTTCCCGGAACGGACAACATTCCTGCCGGTTTATTGACTACCAGCAACCATTCGTCTTCAAACACGATTTCCAGTTCTTTATCTTCATGAACAGGATTCAGCAGTGGATTTTCGTCTACCTCCAATCCTTGCAACATGTGTTGCAGAATCGGTTCACACTTCCCTTTACAGGAAGGATAATAATATCCGTGATGCCGGATTTCATTTTTAGGAGAGTCGCCCCACCAGAATTCAGCCATAGCCAATGGCTTTAATTGATGAAGATACGCATATTGCAATAACTTGGGCAAAGCACATTCACCTGCACCGGCAGGGGGAACTTTCTGAACCGTTTGCTCGAAAATAGTATACAAGTCTTTCACCTCTCCTTGGGCGTTTAGCAGCCGGAACTGCTCGAATAACTTTCTTTGTAAAGCTGCCGAACGTTCTTTTCGTTCGGTTTTCAGTCGCTCTATTTCAATATCGAAGTGCCTGACTTCCGTTTCGAGCTCTTCCAATCGTTTTTTCCATTCCTTTTCCAGTCGTTTGTATTCCGCCTTTTGGTATTGGCTTTCCCGAATCAGGGAGGCTTGTTCTTCTTCGGAAATCTCGGGGGAAGACTGGCGACGAATCTCTCTCGCTTTCTTTGCCATTTTAAGCTCCGCTTTTGCTTGATTCAAAACAGCGTTAGCCTGTTCCGTTTCTATCTTCCATTTTTCTTTTGAATCGAGATAAGAACTACTGTTTTCCAATTCACGAATACGGATATTAATGGCAGAAATCTGTTCTTCTTCAATTTTGAAGAATCCCTCCGGTTGTAATAAGTCATAAACGGGAGGAACGAAATAAGGATGCAGATTCTTTCCGGCCAGATTGCCGGAGAAAGCTGCAAGATAACCAATCTGATTTTCTTCGTTTGGATTTTCTTCGTTGTTTGTTATTCCGTTGTCCGTTTGTACAATCAACACTCCAAACATCTTTCCGGAAGCCAATTCTTCTTGCCATTCTTTCCGGCTTGCGATATATTTTTTCACTTCTTCCGCAGCCAACACACACAATGGATGAGGTGTATAATGGAAAGGATAAGTGAATTTCTCTGGCAGCGCAAGGTGAGAAACGGGTTTCTTGAAAAAATGTATCATCGGTTTATATATGAATGAATGTGATTACCTTTGCAAAAGTAACGTAAATCCGCGAATTTTATTCTATATTTGTTTGAGAGTTTGAGTGAGATAACGTGGACGCTTGAATGAAATTGTATGGATAGGATGGAAGAAAAAACAAAATTTGCCTTTCTTGGCAACAGTCACATGGCATTTTGGGCACTGGATATCTATTTCCCCCAATGGGAATGTCTGAACTATGGTGCTCCCGGTGAAGGACTGGCCTATGTGGAGTCCTTTGCGGTAGACACTTCCGATTGTCAGGTCGTCGTTCAATTCGGAACCAATGATATTTATCAGTTGAACGATGAAAATATAGATGAATATGTAGAGCGTTATGTAAAAGCGGTTCTTGCCGTCCCTTCATTGAAAACATATCTTTTCTGTATTTTTCCGCGTAATGATTACGATGATTACAGTACGGCTGTGAATAAATTTATCCGGATTCTTAACCGGAAGATACATGAGAAATTGCAGGGAACAGATATTGTCTATCTGGACGTATTCGATCGTTTATTGCAGGATGGCAGGCTGAATCCGGAGTTGACTCTCGACGATTTGCATTTGAATGGTAAGGGCTATAGTATTCTGACAGAAGCACTGAAACAGGCTTCCGGTTTGTAAAGTATGCACAAATTCTTCATTCCTTGCTTTTATTTACGAATTTGGTGGCATATCGGTTTATTTTTCCTATTTTTGTCCCCAATTAAAAAATAAATAACCCCCATAAAAACGATAAGACTTATGGAACAAGTAATTATCAATTCGTACGAAGAATTCGAAAAACTAGTAGGCCAACAGATAGGTGTTTCCGATTATGTGGAACTCTCGCAGGAACGTATCAATCTTTTTGCTGATGCAACGCTGGATCATCAATGGATTCATGTAGATACGGAACGTGCTAAAGTAGACAGCCCTTATCATAGCACGATTGCTCACGGCTACCTGACATTATCCATGCTTCCTTATTTGTGGAATCAGATTATCCAGGTGAATAACCTGAAAATGATGATTAACTACGGTATGGACAAAATGAAATTCGGTCAGGCTGTATTGGCAGGACAGAGCATCCGTCTAGTGACTACTTTACACTCGCTGACTAATCTGCGTGGTGTGGCAAAAGCGGAAATCAAGTTTGCTATCGAAATAAAAGACCAACCGAAAAAGGCACTTGAAGGAATTGCTGTGTTCCTTTATTATTTCAATTAATAATAAGCTGAAAAGACACAGATTCTATCTATTTGTGATAGTGACGGTATCCGATAAGAATAGTGACGGTATATGACAACGATACCGTCACTATCGCAAGCAGATACCGTCACTATTTTTTTTTCTGCATCAATCTCTTCTATATCAGTCTTTTCTGTATTATTTTTCTCTACGTCAATCAGGGGCTGACGTTTACTTATCGTGACTACTAACAACAATTTTTATTTGGGTTATCAGTAAGCATAAATTTATGTATATTTCCGTTTACCCCTTTACTCCCATGAATCTGAACGGCTGTGCCGGTTTAAAGTCTTTGGTTGCATTTCCGTGATAGGTTTCGCCATTGGCGATAGATAATTTGAGTACCGGAGCTCCTTCTGACAAGTCGATTTCCCGGAGATTTACCCAGAATGTATTGGGAGTCAGGCTCGATTCGAAGAAATAGAGCAGATTCTTGCTGTCCGACACCGTTCTCCATTGTGTGGTGGAAATTTCCGGAAATTCGGGTGTAGAGATGCCATAAGGAACAGAAGTGTTTCGGATAACGCTGAATACGCTTGCTATGGCTATTCTCACATCATCTGTTTGGGGTAGGGCATTAATATAAAAACTGGCTCTTGCAAAACGGTCGGACGGACGGTTGGTTCCGGGCAGGAAACTCAATCCGCCTATTGATTTCCAGTACTCGTTTAGTGCCAGTTGCTTGTTGTAGGTTGGAGAGTTGGTCATCACTTTGTATTCCTTGCTGTGGTAGACAGTCAGCTTTCCGTCCGTATATTCGAATATCGCACAATCACTCGTTGCGTCGGAAACGGACAAGTGTAAGGTTGCCAGACGGGAGCCATCCGGCATCATATCCGATACTACTTGAAAAGTGTTCTCATCAATGAAAGCTACAGCCTCATCTACGGTGGCGAAGTTGTCCAGCATATATTGCACCCATGCAGTAATGGCAAGTCCCGGTTTACTTTGATCCCTGACCGGATATTTTGCTTCGGGCAACCATAATAGATTGGCAACCAATCCTTTTTCATTCATTCCGTCTGTGCTGGCAATCTCGAAAGCCGAAGTTACTACGCTGCCATACTTGGAAGTCCATTTCAAAGAGTTGGTTCCCGTTTCTCCATTTCTCTCCATACCTTTGGGAAACACCCAAAGATTACTGTGCATTTCTGTTTTCCAATCCATAGACCGGCCGGTTGCCACCATTCCATTCTTTCCCGAATAAACGACTCTTGTACACATAATTTAATTTCTAGTTAAAGGTTTATTATAAGCTGCTTTATGGGGAATAATCCGACGGATGCGAATTCCTTCCGCAAAAACATATTCTCAAAACAATAACGTTCCATTTATGTTTTACATAAGTACCAGATATTAATAAAGTATCAAAAACAGGGATTATGTCATTAAGCAATCAGTTTTTCTTAGCTTTCATAGCCTTTAGGGTATTTCTTCGTACAGAGCGGATGGCAGGAACCAGTAAGTCGGGTTCCATGATTTCCAGCATGGTACGTAATTCCTGTTGTAGTTCCGGGATGGAGCGCGTCAGTTGATAAGCCAGTTTCATGCAGAGAGATTGCACACCGGCTGGTTCTTCACGCGATATCATGCGTTCCATGCAGAAATCGAGGAAATCCACTCGTGGCGGGTCAGCGGCAGATTGCTGGCATATCAGGTTCAGGAGCATTCTCCGCTTTCCCGAATGTGGGCAGGTCATGGCGGCGTCAATCAACTCGTCCTGTCGCCGGCCCAACCATTCCACATCTGCTTTGGAGAAATGAGTACATACCCACAATGCCTGATAGGAAATAATGTGGTCTTCATCGAATATCAGCTGGTAGATTTCTTCTCTAAGACGCTCGTCGTCCTGTATGAAATGGAGTATTTCTCTGATATCTTCAATGTGTACACGTTCGGATAATCTGGCACGTAGGTTCATGTAGTTTTGTTTTTTGAGGGTTAATCTCTGTTACCGGTATTCGCTTCCGGCAGTTGTAAATGAAGAATGGGGAAAGGTTTACCCATGCTGTCCGTTTCATCTCTGCCGATAATCTGGAATCCTAGATGGAGATAGAACTGGAGTGCCTTTTCATTCTGCTCGTTGACGTCTATTTTATCCATCTGTTTTTTGTCTCTTGCGTATTCTATTAATCGTTTGCCATATCCTTTTCCCTGTTCGTCAGGGTGTACGAACAACATTTCGATCAGTTCGTCGCTTAGTCCCATGAAAGCGGCAATCTTTCCGTTGGCATTGCGGATAACAAAAAGTTCAACGACCGGTAGATAATGTTCCCGCATCAGTGGTTTGTAAAACTGGATATCTTCTTCCGTCAGGAAATCATGCGTGTGACGGACGGACGTTTCCCATACATGGAGGATTTCTTCATAATCTTCCGGAGTAGGTTGGGAGATGCCGGGGAGATAATAACACTGGTGGTCGTAGGTATTTCCGTTGTAAGTCAGTTCCGCTTGGTGGAGGGTTCCTTCATAGATGAAACCGTTCTTTTTCAGGACTTTCTGTGAACGTTTGTTGTGTGGATAGCAAGTGGCGGTGATGAGGCTTAGTTTCAATTCCTCAAAGCCATATTTGAGAACGCTTTGCACTGCTTCAGTCATATATCCTTTGCCCCAATAGGTCTCGTCGAGCCAGTAACCCAACATTCTTACTTGTGGGTTTTCCCGTTTGGGATCGGGGATGATTCCTACGGAACCGATCAGTTGTTGCGTATCTTTTAGTATCATCGCCCATATACCTTCCTGATTGATAAATGTGGAATGGAGTATATGGCGAGACTCTTCCAATGTCCGGTGGGGCGGCCATCCGGCATTGTTTCCCAAATTCGGGTTTTGGCAACAGGCGAAAAATGCTTCTGCATCTTTTTCTTCAAAAGGGCGGAGGAGCAAGCGTTCTGTGTCGAGTGTTACGGAGGGAATATTTTCAGTCTTGGTGTCCGTTCCTGCTCGATATACACATTCAATCCGATTTCCATCAGGATCGAGCACAACACTTTCAAAGTATCCGTCTCCCGAAGTACGCGGTTCACCGGCGATGGTATATCCTTCCGAACGCATCTGTTCGGTGAAACGTAATACTTCTTCTTGGCTGGGAAAGGTGAAAGCAAAGTGTGTCAGTCCAACTCTGTTTTCTTCAATGGGTGTGTCTTGTACGTCTGTACGACTCATGAGTTCCAAGTCAGTTCCCTCACCGAAAGAGACAAAATATGACTCAAATCCTTTCTTGGGATTGATGTATTTCTCATTGCTTTTTCCTCCGAAGAAACGGAC
The DNA here is from genome assembly GCF_009193295.2 of Bacteroides luhongzhouii. Classification (NCBI taxonomy): domain Bacteria; kingdom Pseudomonadati; phylum Bacteroidota; class Bacteroidia; order Bacteroidales; family Bacteroidaceae; genus Bacteroides; species Bacteroides luhongzhouii. The sequence goes on from NZ_CP059973.1 coordinate 3,108,720, forward strand.
ATAAAATTCTTTTAATTCTTCCAGCCGGAAGGTCCAAATGGCAATATGATGTAGTTTCATATAAATGTTTTTTTAATTCCTATTACTTTTTACTTTGTTTCAATCCTAATTCGTACCGAACGTGATTTGTGTCGCTCTTAATGCTGTATTACGTATTTGTAAACGATGCGGGAAATATCAGCGATAATCTGACTGTTCGCCTGACTGTTTTCTTCAGAATCCTTCACGAAGACAGCTATGCTATAAATACGTCCATCGGGTAAAAGAACGAAACCAATGTCATTACAACCAATCTGCTGTCCTTTCGCATTAAGGTCTCCCGTTCCGGTTTTGTGACCTACGGTTACTTTTTTATCAAGCAACGGAGCAACCAAACGATCTTTCCCGGTTTGACATTCCACCATTGTCTGATATATAAAGTCTTTGTACGCTTTTGCAAACAAAGGTTTCTTGCGGAATATCTCCAATAATTCGGCAGCAGCTAACGGAGTGGTCCAGTTTTGATAACACAGATTCAAGTCTTCGTGCATCGCTGTTTCTGTTCCGACGATGACACATTCCTGAACTCCTAATGAATGGATATACCTATTCACAGCTTCCGGACCACCTTGATAGTTGAAAAGAATATCGCAAGCATTGTTATCGCTCTGCTGAAGTGTGTATCTTAACAGGTCGGCGATACTCATTTCAATTCCCCCTTGCGGATATTTATCTCGCAGCGGACTGTAAGTGTTCGGCTTTAAATCTGATTTTTTGATTGGCAACCGGGTGTCCAGTGATTGTTTTTTCTTTCCCATATAATCGGCCAATGCCAACGCCTGATGAAACTTGAATACGCTCATCAACGGGTAGTGAATGTCATTATTGACAGTTACCGTATCTTTTCCGTTAATGATAACGGCAATCCCTATTTCAGCTTTTTTATCTTTGATTGCCTGTTTCAACTGTGTTTCAAGTTTGTTTTGTTGGGCAAGCAGGAGGGTGGGCACTAAACAAAGAAGCACTATGAATGAACGCATAATCAATTTCCTCTTTTAACGGGTTACTAATTCTCTATTGAAGTCACATTCTCTATTGAAGTCACAAAGGTATAAATAGTAATTGCCTTTGCAAATTCTCATCCCAAAATAGTGATGTCGGATAAGAAATTCCTACTTTTGTGAATTAATCAATTAATGAGTAAGTGTTATGATAAGATGTCAGTCGGAATTATTTCAATCATCGGTAAAATTAGTAGATGGCTTGAAAATGAACACAAAAGAGGACTTAAAGCAGATGGCGAAAATTTTGCTTTTATCTGTTCCCACAAAACTACGTAAAGATGAATATGCGAAATTTTTAGCAGGAGCAGTTTTGGCTTGCCCGGATATGTGGCTTCCCCGATTGACACAGTATGAGCTGACTTTGCTTGATAAGTTGGTGAAAGCGGGAACTGATATGTATGTAGAAACGACCAATTCATTTATGGTGAGTACGTTGGAAATTCTGTCTTTCGTAGCGACGGATACTTGTCACTTGGAAGAAAGTAAAGTCCGCTATATGATTTGTGATGAATTGCGTGAAGCCGTAGCTCCTTATTTAAATAATTATTTGACTTCGGAAAAGCAAGCAATCCGTTTTATGGTAGAGCAGTATGCTTATGGAATCATAAATTTATATGGTTATCTGTCTTATTTCGATCTGTTAAGTATGCTAATTGATTATTTGCCAGATTCGGTGACAAGAAGTGAAATCACTGATAGCTTGACTAATTCGGCATTGATACAGCGGCTAACCTTTGAGGCAGTGGATGGTTGTAACTCTACTATTTGTATACAGTCTCCATTTTTGGACGATTTAGATGATTTGGAAGAAAAAATGTATGCTCGTCGTGAAATAACAAATAGGAAGAAGTTTTCTAAAGAAGAAGTCTTTGCCGCAGGAATGATGCCGTTAGTCGTTATTCCTAATCCATGTTGGGATGAATTGAAGGAGTATATGATGAAGAAACTGCGATATACGGAAGAAAAGGCGGATAGTAGTTTGGCATATTTGTGGTTTACTGCTCAAACGGAAGAAAATTCAATGTCTATTATTACTTCAATGATTAGCCACAAACTTTCTTCCATGCAGGAACTGCAAGAGGCTATTGAACTATTTATGGATTATGTGAATCATTGTCCCCGTTGGTTTCTGAAAGGCTATTCTTCAGAGGAGGCATTCGTTTTATTTCAAAAAGACAAATTGAAAAATAGTCCTCCCCGTATTGTTGCAGGTCCCAATATGGAAGCTGCCGGTATGGACATTACTCCGGAAATGCAGGCAAGGATAGACAATCTGTTTCGTGGCATGCCTTCCAAACACACGGTCGGAAGGAACGATCCTTGTCCCTGTGGAAGTGGGAAGAAGTATAAAAAGTGTTGTGGTAGAAATAATTAAGAAAAGGACGATTGCGGAAGAATATGTAACATAAATACAGAAGGAGATATGAACAAGAAGGTTATATAAAAGAGTAAAATATTCATTATGATTGCATTAGATAATTTTGAGAGCTGTGTGCCATATAGAATATTAGTGCGCGGAGAAGAGTATTATGAAACAGGGGCTGTTTCCGAATTGGAAGAAGATTCGCCCGGTGAATGGACTGCGACAGTAGAGGGTACGGAGAGTTATAGTGTAGAGATATCTATGGATGGAAAAGAAATAGAGTCTTGGTACTGTGACTGTCCGTATGATGGGGAGATTTGTAAACATGTAGTAGCCACCTTACTGGCAATTCGTGATAATGAGAAAAAGGTGAATCGCAGTGCCTTTTCCAAGATGAAAGTAGAGGTAGAGGAAGCCGTCGTTATAGATGAAACTGTGGACATACAACAATTGCTGTCATTCGTTAACCCACAAGAACTTTCACAATTTATAAATGAATATGCCACTATGCATCCTGAGTTTAAAACAGTCCTTTTGAATCGTTTTATGGCTAAAGAGTTGTCTGCAACATCAAAAGAAAAGGATTACAGAGTAGAGATTCAGAAAGTGTTTAATGACTCTTATTATAACAAAAAGCCTCGTTATCATAATCGTTATGATGATTTCGCCTGTGATTGGGAAACTGTTTTCAATCGGATGGACACTTTTTTGGAGAAAGCAGACTTCTTTTTGAATGTGGGAAACATAGATACTGCTATTGATATAGCTCTTCAAACTCTTCGTTCAATCGGTGAGAATTATGAGGATGAACTTTTGTATAATAATGATCTCTATCCTTATGATTATTGTGAGCAGGCAGGAGATTTGCTGATAAAAGTAATTGAGCACCCTAAGACCACCCAAAAGCAAAAGACAGCGATTCTTCAGGAACTAGGTCAGCTGGCTAAACTATCTACTTATCGTGATTATGACCTTTATGATATAGACGAATTGCTGATGCAAATAAATCTTTCCATTCAACCGGCAGAAAAAGCGTTGGAATTGATTGACAAACTCTTGGAAGAAAGAAAAGATACTTACGACTTATATCAAATCGTTCTTCGGAAAGTCAATCTGTTAACCGAACTGCATGAAGAGCAAAAAGCAGCTGATACGATTCGTCAATACCTTTATTTAACTGAAATTCGAGAAATGGAGGTGGATAAATTGATTGCCAGTTGTCAATATGATGAAGCTATCCGTTTGCTGAATGAAGGAATAGAGATTGCGGAAAAAGAAGAACATATCGGAACCATAGAGGAATGGTTGAAAACTAAATTGAGGATTTACGAGATGACTCATCGAACTTCCGATGTCATCGATACATGTCGTTTATTGTTTGTGTCAGGTGGGGATAAGTTAGAATATTATAGGAAACTTAAAACTCTTGTTCCGAAAGAAGAATGGAAGAGCTTTCTGGATGCAATGATGGAAGAGACTCATTTTAGTGAATATTTTTCTTTTGGCGCGAATGATGAGGCTGAAATTTATGTGAATGAAAGGGATAATGAGCATTTGTTCAAATTGCTATCATCAACCAGGTATCATCAACTGGAAGCATTGATGAAGTATTCTTATTATCTGAAAGACACTCATTCGGAGCAATTGATTGCTATATATACCTCTTTGTTGAATGATTACGCAGAACAAAATGTGGGGCGGACTCGTTATGAATTGATAGCACAAGCGTTGTTGTGTGCAAAGAAACTTAATGGGGGACAGGCGGCAGTGAAAACGTTGGTTGCAGAGTTCCGGATAAAATATAAACGTCGTCCGGCAATGATGGAAGTATTGGCGAGGTTTTAAAAATACTTTATTTAAGTTTTTCTGTATCTCTGTTGTTTGGAGATAGCAAAGTTCGTACCTTTGTAAGGTTATCAAATAAGCTTGATTATGAAAAAGTCTATAAAACGTTTACCTAAACGTACACAGGAAGAATTGACAGTCTTGCTGGATTTAGTGTGTAAAAACATCGAGAATTGTCAGATGGTTATCCTGTTCGGAAGTTATGCAAGGGGAAACTATGTTTTATGGGACAGTAATATCGAATTTGGTGTTCATACTTCCTGTCAGAGTGATTACGATATTCTTGTCGTCGTGACCGGACAGACTAAATATGTGGAAAGAAAATTGCACCGTATTACGAATCAATATCATGATTTGTTTGCTGGTCGTCGTCATGCTTTTCCACAATTTGTTGTAGAACATATTAATACCGTAAACCGTAATCTGGAAATCAGCCAATATTTCTTTATGGATATAGTAAGGGAGGGTGTTATGCTTTATAATAGTGGTAAACACGAATTGGCTAAACCACGGAAGTTGAGTTTTAAGGAGATTCGGGATATTGCGCAGAGTGAATTTGATAAACTGTTCCCTTATGCCTGTGACTTTTTAGGTAGTGTGAAGGAGTATTTTGTGCCTAAAGGACAATATAACTTATCTGCTTTCATGCTTCATCAAGCTTGTGAGAAACTTTATAATTGTATCCTGATGGTCTTTACGAACTATCGTCCGAAGAGTCATAAAATCAAAGAACTTGGTGGGATGGTAAAGCGTTTTTCTATGGAATTAACTACTGTCTTTCCTCAAAATACGGATACAGAGAAAGAATGTTTTGATTTATTATGCCGTTCTTACATAGAAGCTCGCTATAACAAAGATTTCAGTATCTCACAAGAACAACTAGAATACCTTATTTCCCGTGTAGATATTCTGAAAGATATTACTGAACGCTTGTGTAAGGAGAAGATTGCGGAATATGATACAATGACTGAATAATTGTTCCCTGTGAAATAAGTCGGTGTCACATTTATAACTTGAACTCAGAATTCAGCTCTCTATGAAATGAAAAACAAAATATATCTGTCATCTGTCACAGACTATAATCTAACTTGCAGAGTATAAGTACTTAATGTTGTGATAGCACAAGGTGACAGCAGTGTGATAGCAATAATGCTATCACCTAAAAAACAAAGATAAAATAAAGACGCTGCTCGAAAATAAATAGTATCAGCCATCAATGGATTAGTAGTTCAATTTATTATCCTCGTACTTATGAGTTGTGTCCTGCCTTGAAACCAACAGTTTCAAGGCGCGGAACTGTTGGTTCTGCGGTTTGAAACTTTAGTTTCATACGCTTGAAACTCTAGTTCTAATTGCTTGAAACCATTGGTTTCTTACCAATGAAACTATAGTTTCCCTTAGCTGGAACTGTAGTTTCAAGCAGGGAAAACTAATTTGCCCCGTAATTCGGCATTGGCAATCCCGTTTCTTTCGGTTAAAGAGATGCTTGATATATCAATAATTTTCTGTATTAAAAACTTGTTTTCTTTGCCGGTTTCGGATATTATGACTAATTTAGCAGTCTCAACGATCACAAAGACGCTGACAAAACAAATTATTATCAAATTAATGAAAATTACTCAATTTCGTAAGAACGAAGATACGATAGCGCTTAGCGTAATGGATCTAGATATATTGGTAAATAAGATAAAGACAGAAATAAAATCCCGTCCTGTTTCTACATTCAGAGAGCATCTGCGATATACCCTTTCCGATGAACGGTGTATGTTTGCCAATAAACTGCCCAAGATAATTCCTGCCGCTGAATTCCGTAAAGTAAACGGCCAGAAACAGATGAAAAACTACAACGGTATTGTAGAACTGACCATTGGCCCTTTATCCAATAAGTCGGAAATAGCTTTGGTGAAACAAAAAGCTTGCGAGCAGCCGCAAACCCGTTGTGTTTTCATGGGTTCAAGTGGAAAAACGGTGAAAATATGGACTACCTTCACCCGACCGGACAACTCCCTTCCCAAAACACGGGAAGAAGCGGAACTATTCCACGCCCACGCCTATCGACTGGCCGTGAAATGTTATCAGCCCCAAATCCCGTTTGATATACTTCCCAAAGAACCGACCCTGGAACAATATTCGCGCTTATCCTACGACCCGAACATCATATATCGTCCGGATTCAGTCCAATTTTATCTCTCTCAACCATCATCCATGCCCGAAGAAACCACTTTCCGTGAAGCGGTTCAGGCGGAGAAATCTCCATTGACCCGTGCCGTACCGGGATATGATGCGGAAAATGCCTTCCTGATGCTTTTCGAAGCCGCTTTTCGGAAAGCTTATGCCGATCTCCGGGAAGCGGGACTCGAATTGCGCAATGACACATGGCATCCTTTAGTTGTCCAACTGGCTAAAAACTGTTTTGCTTCGGGACTTCCGCAAGAAGAAGTTGTGAAACGTACCGTTTTCCACTTCTATATGTATAAACAAGAAGAGCTTATCCGGCAAATGATTGGCAATATATATACCGAGTGCAAAGGCTTCGGCAAGAATATCAGCCTAAGCAAAGAGCAGCAACTCGCCTTGCAGACTGAAGAATTCATGAAACGCCGCTATGAATTCCGCCATAATACCCAAATTGGCGAGGTAGAATATCGTGAAAGGCTTTCTTTCCGTTTCCGCTTCAATCCTCTCGACAAACGTGCGTTGAACAGCATTGCTTTGGATGCACAAATGGAAGGTATTCCGTTGTGGGACAGGGATATTAGTCGTTATATTTACTCCAATCGCGTCCCTGTATTCAACCCGTTGGAAGATTTTCTCTACCGGCTTCCCGCATGGGACGGTAAAGACCGTATTCGTGCATTGGCAGCCACCGTCCCTTGTAAGAATCCGTATTGGATGGATTTGTTCCACCGTTGGTTCCTCAATATGGTTTCTCATTGGAAAGGAAGCAATAAAAAGTATGCAAACAGTGTTTCGCCCTTACTTGTCGGACCGCAAGGAACACGTAAATCCACCTTTTGCCGGAGCATAATGCCGCCTTCTGAGCGTTCCTACTATACCGACAGTATTGATTTCTCCCGAAAGAAAGATGCCGAACTTTACCTTAATCGTTTTGCGCTTATCAATATCGATGAATTTGACCAGGTGAGTTCGACACAACAAGGCTTTCTGAAACATATTCTGCAAAAGCCTGTATTGAATGTGAAGAAACCTCATGGCAGTGCCGTGCTTGAAATGCGCCGTTATGCCTCATTCATAGCCACAAGTAATCAGAAAGACTTGTTGACCGACCCTTCCGGCAGCCGTCGTTTTATTTGCATCGAAGTGACCGGAGTGATTGATACCAACCGTCCGATAGACTATGAGCAGCTTTATGCACAAGCTATGTATGAACTGGAACATGGCGAACGTTACTGGTTCGATCAGGAGGAAGAAAAGATCATGGTGGAAAACAACCGTGAATTTGAACAAGTCCCGCCGGAAGAGCAACTTTTCTTCCGTTATTTCCGTGCCGCACAGCCTGAAGAAGGGGAGTGGCTGTCTCCAGCGGAGATTATGGAAGATATTCAAAAAGGCAGTTCAATCCCGATGTCTGTCAAGAGGGTTAATTCCTTCGGAAGAATACTGAAAAAGCAAGAAATACCTTCCAAACATACGCGTAGCGGTACTCTTTATCATGTCGTAAGACTAATAACCAGGTGACGGCAAAAATGCCATCACCCTGCCGTCACCTCTTGCTGTCACAGTCTTATCGGTTCATTACTAAACTATTAACTCCTAAACTGTGACAGATGACAGCAACTTACCAAATATATTCTTCTGTGTAACGTTGGTAAGTTGGTTCTTCTTTTATCCCTTTATTACGGAATAGTTGTCTGATGTAGGCTTGGTCTTTAGGCATAAGCCCCCGTTCTCCGCGATAGAATCGATAATATCCCGTTTTTCCATAGTGTCCGACCATTTGTATTCTGATACTGACCGCATCCTCATAGGGAATTCTGTTAAGCAACTGCTTAAGTCCCCATGCCACATGGACTTTTACTGTAGTTTTGAAACATTCGCACTGATTCCCATCTGCAGGATAACGTGCCGGATTAACGATGGAGATATAAAGGTAATCGGCTGTTTCACTTTGTGCAGCTACGTAGCGTAAGCATTTCAAGGCTTGTGGGCATTGGTCGTTGAAACAACGAGAGAAATTGTAGGGGACAGACGGGCTGTCGGATTCTTCTTTCATCTTGTAGGGTTTATTTTATTTGTGAAATACTGCTGTTAATACGTTAATATACGGGAAAATATTCTTCACAAAAGTAGGGCTTTATTTTGGGAATGGGAAGTGTTTGGACAAATATTATTGATATGCAAAGAATCTTTTATAGAGAAATTGTGTTGTGATGTATCAAAAAATCTCCATTTCTTTCTCATATCCTATATTTTTACCTATTTTTGCAATTTGCGATAATATAGCCTTGTCGAACGTTACAAAAAAGACACACACATGAAACCGGAAGAAAAGGCTCGAATATAATTGACCGTATGCTTAATGATGCGGGTTGGGAGGTAGTTGATAGAAATCATTATTCTCCTGAAGTATCTGCTATAGCAGTCGAGGAAGGTTTGCTGAAAAGTAATTGTTTTTATAAAGGTGTTTGTTCTGTTGTAGGGTGATTTTGATTACATTGTTGAAAGAATTGGACATGATAAAATAAGGCATTGGAAGGTGAATTAATGAAGAAAAGTACTAATACTATTTGGGTATGATTGACAGAAGACAGATATATCAAGATTTTCAAGCTGCTTTTCCGAAAGAGCATCTTGTAGAAATGACACTTACACAATATACAAATCTCGAAAGACAGAATTCGTTTTGTTATTGGGTTGAATCTAAAACATATGATTTAGGTTCTATTTGGGGTGGCTCTTCTTATAAGTTTGGTATTTATGAATATAGAAACAAACCCAATAAGAATGATTCTCGTATTGTTAGCAATGATAAGTATGCTTGGTATAACAAATATGATAAACAGACTGCTGATGAAGCTTTTGCTATTGTCAGAAGCACTATATTTAAAATAGCAGAACATGCAGGCAAAGGTGAATTGGAAGCAATAGAGAAAATAGATGAGTTAGGCGATGCTTACAAATGGAAAATAGCATTCTTATATTCAGATGAGACTCTAATACCAGTATATAAGCGTGATATGTTGGTTAAGTTGGCTAGTTATTTTGGAATGTCTGTCACAAATAAAACTAAAATTTCTGATTTGCAAAGGTTCCTGATAGAACAGAAAGGCGAAAAAGACCTTTTCGATTTTTATGAGGAGTTACTAAATATTGTAAATGAATTAGATAGTTCAAATATGGAACATAAGATTTGGTTATACGCTCCGGGAGAAAATGCATCTAAGTGGGATGTGTGTTTATCTCAAAACATAATGTGTATTGGTTGGGATGATATGGGTAACCTTTTGGAATACTCTTCTAAGAAAGAAATGGCAACTAAATTGCAGGATATATATGGCAAGCCGGGATCCTCGTTTAAAAATGATAGTTTGGCATTATGGGAGTTTGCTTATGAGATGCAAGTGGGTGATATTGTTATAGTCAAAAAGGGACAGAATCAAATAATAGGGCGTGGTATTGTGAAAAGTGACTATACTTTTGATGATTCTTTCTCTGATTTTAAGCATGTTCGTAAAATGCAATGGACGAATGTCGGAGAATGGGAGACAGTAGGTAAGAATGTCCAAAAAACTTTGACCGATATAACCAAGCAGCCGGATTATGTGAAATCTTTGGAGAAGCTGTTTGAGGATAAATCGCAAAAGCAATATTGGTGGCTTGTGGCTAGTCCTAAAATATGGAGCTTTTCGAAAGCTCTGGTTGGGGAAATACAAGACTATACTCTTTATAATGATAGTGGAAACCAACGAAGGGTATTCCAAAATTTTATTGATGCAAAAGAAGGAGACATCGTTATTGGCTATGAAGCTACTCCTGTTAAACAGGTGGTAGCTATTGCAGAAATAGCCAAATCTGCCGATGGACAAAAAATATATTTCAAAAAGACTGAAAGCTTATTGAATCCTGTTGATTATTCAGTTATAAAGGATATACCGGAATTAAGTGGTATGGAATTCCTGAAGAATAAGAACGGCTCGTTTTTCAAACTGACAAAAGACGAGTATAACATATTGATGAAATTAATACGTGGCGGAAATCCTATGCATAATCCTCAATATTCCGAAACAAATTTTTTGGATAATGTATTTATAAAATCAGAAGAGTATAATAAGTTGAGAAGCCTATTGTTGGCAAAGAAAAATATCATATTACAAGGCGCTCCGGGTGTTGGTAAAACGTATTCGGCAAAACGCTTAGCTTATTCTATTATAGGAGAAGAAGATAGAACTAAAATAGAGTTCATTCAATTTCATCAGAATTATTCCTATGAAGATTTTGTGATGGGGTATAAGCCAAAAGAAGATGGTGGTTTTGAGCTTAGACGAGGGGTATTCTATAATTTTTGCCAGAAAGCCCAAAGAGATCCGGATGAGAAGTATTTCTTTATTATTGATGAAATTAATAGAGGAAATATGAGTAAGATTTTTGGTGAGTTACTGATGCTTATTGAAAACGATTATCGGGGCGAAAAACATCAAATCCGTCTTGCATATAATGATGAGTATTTTTCTGTCCCGGAGAATCTTTATATCATAGGTCTGATGAATACGGCAGACCGTAGCCTAGCTATGATTGACTACGCATTACGTCGTCGGTTCAGTTTCTTTGACATGGTGCCGGGATTTGATTCGGATGGTTTCAAAAAGTATCAGGAGAATCTTGATTGTGACGCCTTTAATAGGGTGATTGATGCCATCAAAGCTCTGAATGTTGAGATTGCTAAAGATGATTCACTGGGAAAAGGTTTTTGTATCGGTCATAGTTATTTCTGTAATCAGGAATCTATTGATAATATGTGGCTTGGAAATGTGATTGAATATGATATTGCCCCTATGTTACGCGAATATTGGTTTGACAATGATAAGAAATTCAAAGAAGAAACAGACAAATTATTGAGCCTGATAAAATGACAATAGACAAAGGTATACTCATTCGCAATATCTATTATATGTTGACTTATGCTTTTCAAGAGCTTAAGCAGAACAACTATGAAGAAATAGCAGGTGAAAAATTTGACGAGATTCATGATTTATTTTCTGAAATACTTGTTCGTGGTATTTCGTATCAACTTAAGCAGGGGTTACATAAAGAATATATTTCTTGTCATGGCTCATTATCTACGTTGAAGGGTAAGCTTGATATAAATGGTACTATCAATAATTTGATGCGAAAACAACAGAAAATAGATTGTGAGTATGATGAATTATCGGAGAATAACAAGTTTAATCAGATATTAAAGACGACTGTTCAATTCTTGCTGAAACATCCGAATGTCAAATCGGACAGAAAAGCTTCGTTGAAGCGTCTTATGCTTTTCTTTAGAAATGTAGAAGTTATTGACATCTTGACGATAAACTGGACTACTATGCGCTTTGATAGAAATTGCAAGACTTATCAAATGCTTCTATATGTTTGTTATTTCATTCTCGACGGTATGTTGATGACTACGGAAAGGGGTACGTATAAAATGAGGGATTTCTCCGATGAGCATATGTGCAGGCTTTATGAGAAGTTTGTTTTGGAGTATTATAGAAAGCATTATCCGGAATTAAAAGCAAAGGCTACCCAAATAGACTGGAATATTGATAAAGAACAGTCTACTTCCAGTATTCTTCCTATAATGCGGACGGATATAACGCTGACATTTAAAGAGAGAACATTGATTATTGATACCAAATATTATAGTAAATCAATGCAATGCCAATTTGACAAGAGAACTATTCATTCTAATAACCTGTATCAGATCCATTCTTATGTAATGAATTATGATGTTAATCATACTGGGAACGTGGATGGAATGTTACTGTATGTCAAGACAGAAGAAGATATAACACCTGATGGGCAGACGACATTTAGGGATGGGAATATCATATATTACCGGACACTTGATCTGAATCAGGATTTTGAGAATATTAAAAAACAGTTGGATGTATTTCTAGAACATAGTCTGTAGCTATTAGTATAATATTTCTTTTAATTTGTCTAATATAATTTTCTTCTCATTACTACCGATAGTAGACAATCTCACCAACGGAATTCCGTACAACTCTAAAATACGATCCTTTTTAATATCACGTTCAGACTGACTTGTCCCCGATTTATGGGATGTATAACCATCTGTTTCAATAGCCAGTACCGGTTGTTTACTCACACGATTATAAATCAGAAAATCAATATGAGTGTTTATATTTGCAGCATATTTGCTTTCCTCCTCATTCAATAGAGAATAATCCTGAATCAACATATAGAGTGGTAAATGGCAAATGATATTTAAATGACGCATATTGATATTCTCCTTCAGAATATCTTCAAGTAAGGCGAATGTAAGATTCTCGGAATCGTACTCGGATATTTTCTTGTGTTTCTTCAAATAGGCAATTCGTGCATCTGTATATTGCTCATATAGATAATCGAATATAGAATGAATCTTACTGGTGGAAACAGTGCCATTGTTATATTCGATATAAGCGATCAAATCGCTGATATTGCAGTCTTTGGGTTGTTCGTTTCCCGATACGACTAAATAGAATTGTGATTTAGCCCGCGAAACAGCAACATTGAGTAGGTTGGGATCGTCGGAAAAGGAAGTGATGACATCGTCGACAGTGGTCATAATGATAGCATCCTTTTCTCTTCCCTGAAATTTATGGACTGTTGCAACATCAATATCCTCTTCAAGCGCGGATTTTACTGCATCTACTTGTTTGTTATATGGAGCTATGACGCCAATTTCATCTGTTTCATAAGATAGATTCGGTAGTACTTCCTCTTTGATAACATCTATTTCCCGTTGATTCATGTGGCTGCGGGAGTGGTTACCTTTGGCTGTCCGTATGGCACAAATGACATCCTCTTCTCCTTTATCACGTGTCATGATGACAAGATCTCCACCATAAAATTTCTGATTACAGAAGTTGATGATTCGGGGATGGCATCGATAATGTTCCCGTAACAAGGTCTGCGGTACATTCGGAATAACTTTGCAGACGGATTGCAGAAAACTCATATTGGCACAATCATATTCCGGCTTAATCAGGCAGGCATTAGCGATAAAGTTTAGTTTTTCCTTATCTTCTTCGGTGACCACATTGGGAAGTTGCATGGTGTCGCCGACAATGATTGCATTTTTAGCACATGACAAGGCTAAAGCTCCGGTTTCAACGGAAACCTGTGACGCTTCGTCCATAATGATATAATCATATACGGCATCTCGTTGCAGACAGCTTAATGATGAGAAGGTAGTACTTAATATGATAGGATATTCTTTCTGTACCTCTCGCCAATTATTTCTTAGATCAGGGAGCGTAAAGATTGGCTTGTTATGATTATTGCCATAGGTATGAAATAACTGATTCTTTAGATATTTCATTGATGCGTCGGCCATTTGTCTAGCCATTTCTGTTGCATCTTTGTTGGCAAGTTCCTTTTCTAATGTGTCTATCTCGACTTCCAGTTCTGCATACTTTGTTTGGTAGAATAAGATTTGGAAGTCGGCGATAATCAAACTCATCTCCCGTTTATAGAAACCTTTATCGGGGATTTTACAAATCGCTTTGCTTCTGAATTTAAATAATAACCATTTCAACCGTTGAATAAAAGCTGCTATTCCCTGAAGACTTGATGATTGTTCTTTTTCTGCAAATTGCTGACATTCATTCCATAAATTCAGAAGGTCTGCCGAGCTGGAACTTTTCCGTTGTTGGAGAGTAAATTCTTTTTGGATAACTTCTCAAGTACATTGACGATGGCGGAGTTATTATTAGATACTACCTGAACAGTCTTACCACGTACAAAGATATTGGATATAAAAGTAAGAATATTTTCCAGAATATCAAAACTGAAGTAGAAAAAAATGTAATGACTTTATTCAGTTTTTGCATCGTTCTAAATATAGAGTGGATTCGGTTTGAGAGCTTCGAACGTGATAAAAGAGATTTGTTTTGCCAATGAAATCATTATCTTTGCAAGGTATATATTAATGAACAAGGAGGATATTATGCTTGCATACACATATATTGAACACGGAAAGTTTGAGTTGCAGGAGAAAGCGAGACCGGAAATAAAGGATTCACGGGATGCAATCGTACGTGTGACACTTGGTAGTATTTGTACGAGTGATCTTCATATTAAACATGGTAGTGTGCCGCGTGCTGTACCCGGAATAACTGTCGGGCATGAAATGGTAGGTGTGGTAGAACAAGTGGGACCTAATGTCACTTCGGTGAAGCCTGGTGACAGGGTGACTGTGAATGTTGAAACTTTCTGCGGTGAGTGTTTTTTCTGTAAGCATGGATATGTGAACAACTGTACTGATCCCAATGGTGGTTGGGCTTTAGGATGTCGAATTGACGGCGGACAGGCGGAGTATGTCAGAGTCCCTTATGCAGATCAAGGTTTGAACCGTATTCCTGATACTGTGAGTGATGAGCAAGCCTTGTTTGTTGGTGATGTGCTTGCGACAGGCTTTTGGGCAGCACGTATCTCGGAGATTACCGAGGAGGATACTGTTCTGATTATCGGTGCCGGACCTACCGGAGTTTGTACTTTGTTATGTGTGATGTTGAAGCACCCTAAACGTATTATTGTCTGTGAAAAGTCTCCTGAAAGAATTCGCTTTGTTTGCGAGCATTATCCTGATGTGTTAGTAACGGAGCCTGAAAACTGCAAGGATTTTGTGATTCAAAACAGTGACCATGGTGGCGCAGATGTTGTTTTGGAAGTAGCGGGGAGTGATGATTCTTTCCATTTGGCATGGGCTTGTGCTCGTCCTAATGCTGTTGTCACCATAGTAGCCCTCTATGACCAGCCGCAACTTCTTCCTTTACCTGATATGTATGGAAAGAATCTGATCTTTAAAACAGGGGGAGTGGATGGTTGTGATTGTGCCGAGATTCTCAACCTGATTGAGGAAGGGGAAATTGATACTACTTCTCTTATTACACATCGATTTCCGTTGAATGAGATTGAGGAGGCTTATCGTGTCTTTGAAAACAAGTTGGATGGGGTTATTAAAGTAGCTATATCAGGAAATAAATGAAAATTAAATAGAAGTCACATATGAAGAATATACTGATAGTGAGCAATAGTGATACGTGCCGCAGTCGTATGGCGCAGGAAATTTTAAACTCGTTCGGTAGAGGGATGAAGATTAGTACTGCCGGTGTTTTGGTTGGAAATTCTGTCCCGGATGTTGTTTGCCAGGTGATGGAACAGAATGGATATGACTTTTCACGTAGAAAGCCTTGTGATGTTGCGACGTATGCCCAACAGACATGGGATTATGTCATTACCCTTTGCCCGGAAGCGGAAGAAGTGCAAAAGGAAATGCAGGGGGTAGTGAGAAAATATGTTTCTTTTGATTTTGCAGATCCTTTTCGGGGAGGTATTCATGCCGAAGATGAACAGGAAGAACGGGTGGTGGCACTATATAACGCTATGCATAAAGAACTGTACGAGTTTTTTCGGAGTGAATTAATGGAGAAACTCTTGCCTCGCTGTTCTTGTGGGGCGAATACATATTGTAGGTGCGAGTAGGAATATGAATAGAATCATATATGTGCCTCGTCCGGTGATGATGGCAGAGTTGATTAATCTTTAACACGAAGTTGCCAGAAAGCGATAGCGGATGCGGCAGCTACATTGAGTGAATCTACTCCGTTTGCCATAGGGATGCGAACCACATAGTCTGCCTCGGTAATTGTTTCGTTTCGAAGACCGTCACCTTCGGTTCCCATCACAATGGCTAACTTGGGTTCGGTCGCTAAGATGGGACTATCAATAGAGATTGATTTTTCTGTAAGTGCCATAGCGACTGTGCGGAATCCCAGTTTATGCAATTCATTGGGAGAACCATTCAACCAAGCCCATGGTATCAGGAAAACAGATCCCATTGAAACTCTGACTGCACGTCGGTTCAACGGGTCGCAAGAATTGCGTGTCAGTAATATGGCATCTATCCCAAGAGCGGCTGCAGAACGGAAAATAGCTCCAATGTTGGTAGTGTCTACCACACCTTCAATGACTGCGATACGCCGTGCGCCTCTACATATTTCTTCTACACTTTTCGGTGTCGGGCGGTGCATGGCACAGAGGACGCCGCGTGTGAGTGTATATCCGGTCAATGTGGCAAGCAGTTCTCTTGCACCCGTATAGACAGGTATATCCCCACAACGTTCAATGATATCAGCAGCATCACCAGTGATATGCTTCTGCTCGCATAAAAGAGCTAAAGGTGCATAACCGGCATTTAGAGCTACATTAATAACTTTCGGACTTTCTGCAATAAACAGCCCCTTGTCAGACTCGATACGATTACGTAATTGAGCTTCAGTGAGAGTACTGAATATTTCTATTCTGGGATCAGTTAAGGAATGTATTTCTATAATGGGCATAGGATTTCTTACAACTATCTACTTTATTATATCAAATTATACCAATGATTGCATCTACTTTTTACTTCCCGATGCAAAAATGTTGAAAGATATTCTGAAGCACCATATCATTCGTAACCTCGCCAGCTATGTCTGAAATGAAGAAGATGCATTCCCGTATGTCTTGCGAAAGAAAATCTCCGGAAATTTGTGAATCAAGCCCACTCTGTACTCTATGAATAGCTTCCAAAGCTTTGTTTAAAGCCTCATAATGTCTTACATTTGTCACAATAATATCATTTTGTGTTACTGTTGGTAAATGTGCTGCATCAATAAGCATTTTTTGTAGCTCACTTGTATTTTCCCGTTGTTTGGCCGAGATAAAAATACATTCCGTAGACTCTTTAGGAAAGTCTTTTAATAGAGACTGTAAATTCTCTTTTTGCTTGTCTTCGATCAAATCAGCCTTATTGAACACAACAATCAAATGCTTTCCTTCACAACGCGGAATGATCTTCTCTGATAACTGTTCGATTTGAGAGGCAGCATTCACAGCATCTACCATCCAAAGAACAATCTCTGCCTGATCTAACTTTTGGAAAGTACGTTCGATACCGAGACTTTCGATCGTATCATTGGTTTCCCGGATTCCGGCAGTATCAATGAACCGGAAAGTGATTCCTCCGATGTTGATAGTATCTTCGATCACATCACGCGTTGTCCCGTGGATATCACTGACAATCGCCTTATCTTCATTTAATAATACATTCAATAAAGTCGATTTTCCGGCATTCGTTTCACCGATAATAGCTACAGGGACACCGTTCTTAATAGCATTACCAACACTAAAAGAATGAGCCAACCGCGAAATGACCTGTTCAATTTCATCTGCCAGTTTCTTTAATGCCGAACGATCGGCAAATTCAACATCCTCTTCGCTGAAGTCCAACTCCAGTTCGATCATAGAGGTGAAATTCAGCAATTTGTTACGTAATTCCGTCAGTTCCTTGCTGAAACCACCTCGCATCTGGCTCATAGCCAAACGATGAGTGGCAGCAGATGAAGACGCGATCAAGTCCGCCACAGCCTCTGCCTGACTTAAATCCATCTTTCCGTTAAGGAAAGCGCGTTGCGTATACTCTCCCGGTTGGGCCATGCGGCAGCCGTTTTTGATAAGCAACTGCATCACCTGTTGAAGAATGTAAGAAGAACCGTGACACGTGATTTCCGTACTCTCTTCTCCCGTGTATGAATGAGGAGCACGGAAAAGACTGACGAGCACTTCGTCAATAATCTCGTCTCCGTCATAAATACGTCCGAATGTCAAAGTATATGGTTTTTGCTCACTCAATAATTTGCCAGTCTTGGCGGGCTTGAATATGCTGCCGGTGATAGAAATAGCTTCCGGTCCGGAAACGCGGATGCTTCCGATAGCACCGCCCTGGGCGGTAGCGATAGCGCAGATTGTATCTTGATTCATTGTTTTTTCTTTTTGGATGAGCAAAGATAATTGTTTCTAAGTAAAAAATAGAAAATTGAGCACAACTTGTGCTTTATTTGTTTATATTTGCTGCCGTGCAGTGGTACACCAAACAAAATAAAACAATAATGCTATGGAACCAGCGATCAATTTATATTCTCCGAATGAGAAAAGCGAACTCATACGGGAAAATTATCAGGAAATACTTTCTGTACTTGCAGCTCATCAAATAGCTTTGTGGGAGTATGATATCATTACGGGCAAATGCTCCTTTTCAGACGATTATTTTTCTACACTCGGATTGAAGGATACCGGAATCATTTTTGAGGACATCGATGATTTCTATCGGTTTATTCATCCGGAAGATGCCGAATCCTATAAACAAGCCTTTGCAGAAATGCTTTCATCAGACTCTAAAACCTCACAAATAAGAGTTCGTTGTATGGGCGAACAAGGGAAAGTGATTTGGCTGGAAGATCATTTTCTGTCTTACAAAGAGAGTTGCAAAAGTCATCCGGGCAAACTGCTGGTATATACGGTGAACGTCACTTCACAGTGCGAAAAGGAGCAACATATCAAATATCTGGAAGAATACAACCGTAAAATTATTGAAGCACTGCCGGAATTCATTTTTATCTTTGATGATAACTTCTTCATTACCGATGTCCTGATGGCGCCGGGGACGATTTTGCTTCATCCTGTGGAAGTGTTGCGTGGAGCGGATGGACGATCTATTTATTCACCGGAGGTCAGTGACCTGTTTCTTTGTAACATTCGGGAATGTTTGCATGACGGTAAGTTGAAGGAGATAGAATATCCGCTTGAAGTGGATGGAAGTCTGCATTATTTTCAGGCACGTATCGCCCCCTTCGAAGGAAACAGGGTACTTGCACTGATACATGATATTGGAGACCGGATTCAGCGTTCGCAGGAATTGATCGAAGCTAAACGTCGTGCGGAAGATGCCGATAAGATGAAGTCTGTCTTTCTGGCAAATATGAGCCATGAGATTCGTACTCCGTTGAATGCTATTGTTGGTTTCTCGGAGATTATCGCGGTGACAGAGAGTGAAGAAGAGAAAATGGAGTATCTGGAAATTATTCAGAGAAACAGTAACTTGTTGTTACAGTTAATCAATGATATCTTGGACTTGTCCCGTATTGAATCCGGAAAGTCGGAGATGCATTTCCAGCAGGTAGAGATTGTAGGATTGGTGGAAGAAGTGGAGAAAGTGCACCAGCTGAAGATGAAGTCGAGCGTAGAGTTGAATGTGATTCGTCCGGAAGGAGAATTCTGGACCTCTACCGACCGAAACCGGGTGATGCAGGTCTTGTTCAACTTCCTGTCAAATGCCATTAAAAATACGGAAAAGGGAACTATTACATTAGGGCTGAAACATGAAGGCCCCTGGCTGAAACTATTTGTCAGCGATACAGGTTGTGGAATATCCAAAGAGAAGCTCCCGCAGATTTTCACCCGTTTTGAGAAGCTGGATGACTTCGTGCAAGGTACCGGGCTGGGACTCTCAATCTGTAAAAGTATCGTAGAACGTCTGGGTGGACGCATTGAGGTAACTTCTGAATTGGGGCAGGGGAGTACGTTTGCACTCTATTTGCCTTATCAGGAAATACCGAAAGAAGTTGTTGAAAGAAGACTTCCGCATAAAAAGGATGTTGAAGCAGATAAACGTAAAAAGATATTGGTAGTGGAAGATATAGAGTCGAACTTTGCTCAACTGAACATTCTTCTGAATAAAGAATATATTATCTCATGGGTACGCAATGGACAGGAGGCTATCAATAGTTTCATCCGTGAAAGTCCGGATTTGATTCTGATGGATATTCGTATGCCGGTGATGGACGGTATTCAAGCTACTGAAAAGATTCGTACGATCTCTCTGACCGTGCCTATTATTGCAGTGACTGCGTATGCTTTCTATACCGAACAGCAGCAGGCCATTCAAGCGGGATGTAACGCCGTTATTTCAAAACCCTATTCTTTGGAGAGGCTAAGAGAGACGATAGAATCTTACATCGGATAATTAATTTTCTAAAAGAGAACCAACATTCTGTATATTGTAGTGTTACTATTACAATAGTAGTAACATTATAATAAATTTGAATATGGAGAAAGTAAAAAGGATAGTCCTTATCGGAGCAAGCGGCTTTGTAGGTTCCGCTCTTCTGAACGAGGCTTTGAATCGTGGTTTCGAAGTTACAGCAGTGGTTCGTCATCCGGAAAAGATAAAGATAGAGAATGAAAATCTGAAAGTGGTGAAAGCCGATGTAGCTGTGCTTGATGAAGTGGCCGACGTTTGTAAAGGTGCAGATGCCGTTATTAGTGCGTTTAATCCGGGATGGAATAATCCTGATATATACGATGAAACCATTAAAGTTTATCTGACTATTATTGATGGAGTGAAGAAGGCTGGTATCAATCGTTTTCTGATGGTTGGCGGTGCCGGTTCTTTGTTTATCGCTCCGGGCTTGCGTTTGATGGATTCCGGCGAGGTGCCCGAAAATATATTGCCGGGAGTGAAAGCCTTAGGAGAGTTTTATCTGAACTTCTTGAAGAAAGAGAAAGAAATAGACTGGGTGTTCTTCTCTCCGGCAGCGGATATGCGTCCGGGAGTACGTACAGGACGTTACCGGTTGGGAAAAGATGATATGATTGTAGACATCGTAGGAAACAGCCATATCTCTGTCGAAGATTATGCTGCCGCAATGATTGATGAATTGGAGTATCCGAAACATCATCAGGAGAGATTTACGATTGGTTATTGATAAAAAAGCTAAAAGCTAAAGTAGAGCCTGAATGATAAAATAATGGCTTGAATCCATACATTGCAAATGTAAGATTCAAGCCATTATTCTATTCTAACGATTATAATTTTATTCTTTTAGAAGAGCGTACTTCTATATTCTGTCAAGTACAGTCTTAATCAGTGTATCAATTGTATTTTTATATCCTGTATTGGCCTCTTTAATAAGTCGGTTGGCTATCACCATGCAGACGGTCATTGCCTTGTGCCCCATCAACCGGCTAAGTCCTGCCAAAGCCGAACTTTCCATTTCGAAGTTGGTTATCTTGTAGCCTTTATATTCGAAAGCTTCAATTTTATCATTCTGTTTCGGGTCTGCCAATGGAACACGAAGTTCACGTCCCTGCGGACCAAAGAAACCTCCGGCGGCGATTGTTACTCCACGTACCATGTCATCTTTGGCAATCCGGTCAATCAGTTCTTCGCTGGCATCAATAACATAAGGAGCAGGCGCGCACATATTTCCCGACCAACCCATGTGATTGAGGAATGCACGTTCAAAAGGTAAGTCGCATACAGCATTTCGTCCGGCATAGAAATTCAACAATCCGTCGAATCCGATAGATTTTTGCGAACACACAAATGTTCCGACAGGAGTGTTGGGCTGTAAGCCGCCACATGTGCCGATACGTACTAATTCCAGTTGGCGGAACTGATCCTTTTCTTCACGGGTATTAAAATCGATATTGGCGAGCGCGTCCAGTTCATTCATTACGATATCGATGTTGTCGCAACCGATTCCTGTAGAAACCACTGTAATCCGTTTACCTTTATAAGTACCCGTAATGGTTTTGAATTCGCGGCTTTCCACTTCACATTCTTTGTTTTCGAAATGAGAAGCTACGAGTGCTACACGTCCGGGGTCACCTACCAGAATTACTTTGTCTGCCAACCATTCGGGCTTTACGTGAAGATGGAATACTGAACCGTCTTCATTGATAATCAATTCAGAGGATGGAAAGTACTTTTTCATGTTATTGAAGGGTTTTAGTTTTATAATAGGATTTGTATCTATAAATAGAAACGCCGGAACCAGAGTTAAGTTCAGAAGAAGCCACTATCTTTTTTCTTTAGAAAAGGGGAGTGTGTCTTAATACTGAAATGAAATCGGATTCCGGCGTTTGTGAACGATTATTTGCTCAACGGCTGATTGCCTGTGTTGCCTGTTGTCGGCTTGGCGATATTCTCACGCATGGAGGTATCAGCTTCAATATTTTTCATACGATAATAATCCATGATACCTAAGTTGCCGCTGCGGAAAGCTTCAGCCATCGCTTTAGGAACTTCAGCTTCTGCTTCGATCACTTTGGCACGGGCTTCCTGTGCTTTTGCTTTCATTTCCTGTTCGGAAGCAACTGCCATAGCACGGCGCTCTTCGGCTTTTGCCTGTGCGATGTTCTTATCTGCGTTAGCCTGATCGATTTGCAGAGCCGCACCGATGTTTTTACCTATATCGATGTCCGCAATATCAATAGACAAGATCTCGAAAGCCGTTCCTGCGTCCAAACCTTTACGAAGTACAAGTTTAGAGATTGAATCCGGATTCTCAAGTACCGATTTATGGTTTTCAGACGAACCGATAGACGAAACGATACCTTCGCCTACACGGGCGAGAATCGTATCTTCACCTGCACCACCGACCAGCTGTTTGATGCTGGCACGTACTGTTACTCTGGCTTTGGCTATCAACTGAATACCATCTTTGGCAACAGCCGTAACAGGAGGAGTGTCAATCACTTTAGGATTTACCGACATCTGTACAGCTTCAAATACATCACGTCCTGCAAGGTCGATAGCAGTTGCCATTTGAAACGATAATTCGATATTCGCCTTTGATGCAGATACTAAGGCGTGGACTACTTTTTCCACATGTCCTCCCGCCAGATAATGGGCTTCCA
Organism: Bacteroides luhongzhouii; assembly: GCF_009193295.2. Classification (NCBI taxonomy): domain Bacteria; kingdom Pseudomonadati; phylum Bacteroidota; class Bacteroidia; order Bacteroidales; family Bacteroidaceae; genus Bacteroides; species Bacteroides luhongzhouii. Next base: position 3,131,721 of record NZ_CP059973.1, read on the forward strand.
GTTCGTCACGGGTAATGTTTTTTAATCCGGCTTTGTGAGCCTCGATCATTCCCGGCACGATGATATAAGGCGGAACATTACGTATACGCATCAGGAATAGCTGTATCAACGAGATGTTGACACCTGATACTTTGGCCGACAACCATAAGAAGAACGGCACATAATGGAAAAATAGTATTAGGAAAATAATACCTCCAACAATCAGAAGGATAGGTAAGTACAGAGATGTTTCCATTGATAATTTGTATTAAGTGAATATTATTTGAGGTGTCTTTCAACCATGATTGTACCATCGGTAATACGGTTTACGATAATCGGTGTCTTCTCATTGAGGAAGCCATCCATAGACTTTACTTCCACAATTTTTCCGTTTATCTCAGCATAACCGATTTGCGCCAGACGTGTAGTACTGATTCCCGTATCACCCACTTTAATGCTGTCTTCTGCGCTACGGTCTACTTTCGAATCAATATCCTTTTTCAATGCCAGTTTGTCCAGCATCTTCGACCGCATGAACCAAACCAGTGATCCGATGCAGGCAATCGCTGATATACCAAGAGTGATAAATCCTCCTGCCATACCTAAATTGGCAAACGCATAGTAGTTGGCATAAAGGATGCAAACCAATGCAGAAATTCCGGCCAGGCTAATGCCCGGGATGACGAACAGTTCTACCAGAAACAGTATGACTGCGGCAATAATGAGAATGGTGATAATGAGTATATCCATAGTTCGGAGTTATTATTTATTTTGTTTTTTCTGCATTACGTACATTCACTTCAAGAGTATCCAGTTCTTCGGACATTTGCAATACCCGCTTTTCGAGGTCGAGGATGGCAGGAGCCATTTTTTCTTTTCCTTGTTGGTTGGCACCGGCATATTGTTGACGCAGGCTATTCAGTTTTTCTTCTTGTTGATAATAGTCTTTCTCCATCTGCTGGTAACGCTGGAAAAGTGATTTTGCTTTTGCGGATTTAAAATCGCTCATCAGATAGTAAGTCGTATGATCGTCAATGACAAACTCAAAGTCCATCGCACGACGTTCTTTAGGCTTATGACTGATGGCAGCTTCCAAACGTTGCAATGCTTCGGTAACAGCTTGTTTGTCTTTCCAGGTTTCTTTCAGTGAATGAATCTGTGCCAGACGAATAATCTGTTGCTGTTCCATTGCCTCATAATTATAAGTCTGCTTGGAAGTATTAGGAATGAATACATAAATACATACCTTTCCTTCGGGCTGGAAACGGTCGGAAGCAAACCATCCGAGGTTGTTGTATTCGTCAATGACATACATATAATCATTGTACGGCGAATTAAACGGCATACCTACATTGTCCGGAACAAGATAAGTGTCGGTATTCGTGTTGTAACGGGTGACAAAGATATCATAGCCTCCCAGTCCTTCGCCATCGCTGGCATAGTAAACGGTGACTCCGTCCGATAGAACAAACGGATAATTCGCGTTTCCGGAAGCGTTGATACTGCCCGGTAACGGGCGTCCGTCACTCCATTCATTCAGCAACTTGTTTTTTGAGAAGATGTCAAGATATCCCTTTTCACCCTTTTCGCTATAATAGATTTTATTTCCGATTTCTGTCTCGTAAACAGTTCCCGGATGATCTCCTTCTGTTTTGAAAAAATCATTGAAGGTAAACAACTTACCAGATTCTTCACTAATCTTGTATGCCTGGAGGAAAGTCGCCTTGTCTACGACGAAGCTGTCAACGATGCATACATCTTCCACTCCCTTCAACATTCGAAGGTCGGATTTGCTCTTTTCCAGAAGCTTTTCCGCTTCTTCCGTCGATTTCCTGCGTTTACTTAAATCTGCGATATATTCCTCAAAACAGTTTACAGCGTCTTCGAAACGATAAGTCTCGTTATATGCTTGTCCCAGATAGAGTTGTCCGCCGGTAACACGTTTCTTCACTGCTATCTCGAGAGGTTTTACAGCTTCTTCCGCTTCTCCGGTTTTCAGGCAACATACGCCATACCAATAATTATAGTTCCCGTTCGACGGTTGTGATTTAGCATACTTTTCGAAGACAGGCTTGGCTTTTTCATAGTCACCTTTAGTGAATAAGGTGCGTGCCTGTTCCAGCGTTTGTGCAGATACTTCGCAAAGGAAGAGGCTGCAAATTAAAAATAGAATATATTTTCCTTTCATCGTTTTGAGCGTTTATGAGTGACGGGTGGATTGAAAACATTGCTGCTTTCGGGCACCAATCCATTTATCAATTGTTCAAAAGTACAAATTTATTAGAAATAAACCCTTTTTCAGTGATTCTATTATGTTAATTCTTCTTTAAATCATTCTTTTCGCTTACTTTTGCAGCCGATTTTCAAAGATATGACACAATTTACGGAAGAAGAGAAAACCATTCGCCGCATTGAACGGCGGTTTAGCAAAGGGGTGGTGCAATATGGATTGATAGAAGAAGGAGACAAAATCCTTATCGGACTGTCGGGAGGAAAAGATTCGTTGGCGCTTGTTGAGCTGTTGGGTAAACGCGCGCGTATCTATAAACCTCGCTTTTCTGTTGTTGCCGTTCATATAGTGATGAAGAATATTCCTTATCAGAGCGATATGGAATATTTGAAAGCACACTGCGAGGCGTATGGGGTACCCTTCGTGCAGTATGAGACTGCTTTTGATCCTGCTACCGATACACGCAAATCTCCTTGTTTCCTTTGTTCATGGAACCGCCGGAAAGCCCTGTTCACTGTTGCCAAGGAGCACGGATGCAATAAAATCGCTCTCGGTCACCATATGGATGATATTTTGGAAACTTTATTGATGAATATCACTTATCAGGGGGCGTTCGGTACAATGCCGCCCCGGTTGGTGATGAAGAAGTTTGATATGACAATTATTCGTCCGATGTGTCTGGTTCACGAAGCCGATTTGATAGAATTGGCGGCTTTGCGTCATTATCAGAAGCAAGTGAAGAATTGTCCTTATGAATCGCAGTCCAGCCGTAGTGACATGAAAGGAGTTTTGCGACAACTGGAAGCGATGAATCCGGAGGCACGTTACAGCCTTTGGGGAAGCATGACCAATGTACAGGAAGAATTATTACCAGATCAAATAGATTAATTTGAATAGATTGTTATGAAAGGATTCTATACCATTTTGTTGCTGATCGTATCCAATGTCTTTATGACATTTGCCTGGTACGGTCATTTAAAGATGAAACAGGAGTACGGCTGGTTCGCAGCTCTTCCGTTGATCGGTGTTATTACGTTTAGTTGGGCAATCGCTTTTTTTGAGTATAATAAAACGGAAAAACCCAACTGGAAATTTAACATTTTACGTTGATATATAATAATGTATAGTAGAATTAGAATAATATGAAAGCTCTCTACACAATTTTATTGCTTATAGTATCAAATGTCTTTATGACTTTTGCTTGGTATGGCCATTTAAAGATGAAGCAGGAATATTCTTGGTTTGCTGCTCTTCCTTTGATAGGTGTAATAGCCTTTAGTTGGTCAATAGCTTTTTTTGAGTATTCTTGTCAAATTCCAGCGAATCGCATTGGATATGTAGGTAATGGAGGACCATTTTCATTGATGCAGTTGAAAGTTCTTCAAGAAGTAATAACTCTTATTATATTCACAGTTTTTACAACTGTATTCTTTAAAGGTGAAGCTTTGCACTGGAATCATATAGCTGCCTTCGTTTGCTTGATATTGGCTGTTTATTTTGTATTTATGAAATAGTTATAGAAAAGAGCAGCATAAGAGTTTCCTCAAATGCTGCTCTGTCTTAAGTAGATTGGTAATTAGTCAATCTTCTTGTAAGTGGTTGTTGTAATATCGTCCAATTCTTCGCTGCCATCTTCCATTGTGTCCCAATCCTCAAAGGCGAGAACTAACTTGGTAGCTGTAAGTTCATTGACGGTAAGGACATCTGAATAACCATCATCGTAAGAGATAGTCAGCTTATTATCTTTCAAAGACCAGCGACTTGTTTCTATATGCCCACCGTCCACATAGCTTTCTATGCAAGTACCGTCAGTTTTGAACTCCCATAAACCATTGGTATATGCTTCGTCAGAAGTTACTACTTCTTTACCATTCTCCACTTTGTGAATCTTCTCCCAAGTGGACTGCCATTTACCTATAAGGTTGGCTTGTTCAATGATTGTCTGTTCATCTTCATCATCGCCGCACGCTGTAAAGTTTGCAGCTAACATGACCATTAACAAGGTCATTCCTAAGAATCTTAAAGTTTTCATTATTAAGTTGTTCATTAGTTAGTATAATATATATTCTTCTTTATATTGTTCGTTATTTATATTTATATTGGCGCAAGTGCAGGTAAACAAATCTTCCATCATGATATTCTTTGCATTCTACCCAATTATTGTGACTGTCGTATTGATATTCAAATTCTTTCTTTATTTTTTTACCGTTCCACCAACTATCATGCAGAATAATATGTTCCAAGCTATTATATTTAATGATGCTTTGCTTCTTTATGCCCTTGTCGTCCTCCCAATTAGAAATTATCGTTCTTCCAGCTAAATACCCTTTATTCTCTTCTGCTTTAGTATAAGGAGCAATATCTTTAATGTTAGAACCTTCATAGATTGGAGCAGGTTGTGGATTCATATATCCTTTAAGCATATATTCTTTAATATGTACTTTACTGCCTTCAAATATTCTTGTATAAAGTCTTGATTGGAAGCCATTAAGATAGCTTATTGTATCGCAACTCGCTATCTTCCCATTTGTAAGAAGTAACTTATGTTCAAGTTCTAAACTTTGAGTTTCTAGTACACTTTTATTGGACGAGTACCATTTACTGACCTCTTTTCTACTTATAAAGAAATCCTGTTCAATAACTCCTTGAATAAATTCTCTATTATTCAAGCTGTTTAATAAATTATTAATATGTCCAAAATAAACATCTACAACTGAATACTGCATGATAATGAACTATTCTAATGAGAAACCTCCCAATTGTGTATAACTCTTTAAACTATATTGAGTCTCTTTTTTAGAGTGCTTCCCACCTACCAAAAGAGTGTCAAATCCCAAAGTCATTAGCTGCCTAATAAAAGGCTTGTTTGATAATATATATTGAGAAATTTCTCTAATTTCAGAATCTTTTAAATTATTATCGTTCTCTATTGATATTCTAAATCCACTTCTTAAAAAGAACGCACTCATTTCATGTGCATAGTTTACATCTCCAATTGTTACAGATACCTTGCAGAATCTATCTAATTCACCACAACAATAGCTATTTTTAAAATTCTGATTCATGGTATTTATTAACTTCATTCGCTCCAATGAAGTACCTACTAAAGAATTGAGTAAGTTTTTAAAGAAATCGACAATGTTCATATTAAGCTAATTTATCATTTACTAAATCCTTAATCTTTAAGAGTTCTCTGTAATTGAATCTGTTGTTATTAATCATTGTTGTTAGTTCCTCTGCTACATCTTTATTGTTGGGGTGTTTGTCTGGGTGAGCTTGTTTGATAAGCTCTTTGTATAGCTGTTTTGCTTTAGCCATGCTCTCAACAACATTGTATGCTTCATCATCTGTTGAATGATTCTTGGAATAGAATAGTCTGGCAAATATATTCATGATATGCCTTTTAACTATTAAGAGAACAGCCATGCTGCTATTCCAATTACTACCAGAACTATAAGGATAACAAAGAACTCTGATAATTGGGGGTCTTCCCCATTATATTGCATTTTAGTCATAATTAGGATATTTACACTCACCTGCTTCCTACGATGAATTATAAATAAAAAAGGTGTGGAAGCTATATTTGTTCTATCCTACATTCAGGTCTTCGCATTACCTTTGGAATGGATAAAACAATAGCCCCACACCAAGAGGTATATAGAAACCTTACAGACATAAGGTAAATATATATATCCAGTGTGGGTGCTATTGCTATCATCTTCATTCCAATATCAAAGTTGCGAAGTTTGAATGTAGAAGATAATTTCAATAACACCTTTCGTTAAATATGTCCTTCCAACTCCCTAAAGCATTAGTTTATTGAAATTGGTGCAAAGATAATGAAAGGTTTTAAATCATCAGGTATGAAGTGTGGATTAATAGTAAATTCTATGCCCTCAAACATAGTCTGAATGGGATATTTAATAGGAACTACATCTGAACTCTGTAAATCCATGTGGGTATCAAATTCACTTCTCCCCATATAAGGACTAAATTCTGAATATTCTTACCCGCCTTGAATTATAGTCTTTAAGTCTGCATATTGTTGGATATTCAAGAAGTGCTACCTGTAACATGACTAATAAGAGTTGAAATAGTTCTAAACACTGTAAACTTATGGAATTGACTTACTTCTAAAAGGCTGAAATGCCAAGCCTAAAGAATTAGACTTTAGATATATCTAAGCTCAATATTCTATGGATTTGGGACAGAACCATTCAGACCACTATAAAGATGAATCTTAATAATCCTGTCCCAATTAATCAGAAGCTCAAACAGTCATAAGTCTGTAAGATTTCTTCCTGTCTTAATCCCAAGTATCTTTTAGTAATGGCAACAGAACTATGGTTGAACAGTTCCATCAGCTTTACTAAAGCAAGTTCAGCATTATCGCTGTTCATATTATAGACCTGTCTACCAAAAGTCTTTCTAAGAGAATGGCAGCTAAAGTTCTTAATCTTTAGCCTGTACTTCTTCTTCACCTCTTTAAGAATGATATTGATTCTTTGGACTGTGAAGATAGTGCCTTTCTGACTTATAAGGATTGGTGCATTGATTCCAATAGGATTTATATGCTCGTAGCACTCTTTAATGTGCTGCTGTAATTGGGGATTCAGTCTGATAGTCCTTACCTTGCCTGTCTTCTTCTCAATTACTGTAAACTCGTCAGTACCTAATATCTGCTTCCATCTTAGAGATAGAATATCAGATATTCTTAATCCTGTGAAGCATCCCAAAGCTATAAGGAGTGAGATTTTATAATTCTCGTCTTTGGCTAACTTTCTTATGAGGTTCATTGCATCAGACCATATAAGATAGTCTGCCGTTGTGCTTGAATATTTAAGTGACATAATGTTCTGTTTTATAATGAAACGAATAGAAGTGAATATTAATTCTGAGTTGGATTTACTAACTCATTGATTACTAAAGGAACATTCACTAATAGTAGAAGTGAATATGATAAGGACACCCAACTTGAAAATTGAGTGCCCTCTACCTTATTATAATTCTCCTTCGTCAGCGAAGCTATAATATCCTGCATCTGTAAGTATGAGGTGGTCTAAAACTGTAATTCTCATTAGTCTTGCAGCTTCTTTGACCTGCTTAGTAATCTCCATATCCTGCTTGCTTGGTTTCATGCTACCACTTGGGTGATTATGTGCAAGAATGATAGCTACTGAATTGGTGAGCAATGCAGCTTGTAGAATTACTCTGACATCAGCACAAGTTTCAGTAATTCCACCCTCTGATATAAGAGTGTAACCTAAAATTTGCTTGGCTTGGTTAAGAAACAGTACTTTGAAGTATTCCTTGTAACAGATTGTACCTTCCTTATATGTAGGAAGCAAGTATTTATAAGCATCCTCTGAACAACTTACTTGATGCAGACTTTTAAATTTTGGTTTGTAGGACAGTTCCACTTCACCCACAGTATAATCTATATCCATAATGTACAATGTTTAATAAGTTGGTAGAAATAAAGAAAGGACACCAAGTTAATGATGCCCTTTCCTCTCTCAATCAACAATCCACTCAGCCCAAGAACCAAGCGTATTCACTATCTCCTAATTTGGCACGTTGAATGCCTTGTACGAACTCTGTGCAGTTAAGATTCCTCTCCAAGAAGTTATCAATGTAACTTGATTTCACAGAACCATTGAGCAGGTTTAAGAGCTGCCAGCCTGTAATGCTGTCCCCTGTACTCTTGAAATTCACATCAGAAACGAATGCTCTGCAAGCTGCATTAATTTGACTGTCTCCCAACAATAGACGAGGTAAGCGTTTCTGTTGGTTGGGTGTAAGAGCTTGATATAATCTCATCCTGCCTATTATCTGGCAGAACTCGCTTGTAGAGATTGACATCTGCCCAAGTGTTTTTAACAGATGCAGGTCTTTGGATGGATTGTAAGCGTGGAACAGATTCAATGCTGCTGCATATAGTTCCTGTACGCTTAGGACTTCTATCTTATCCTGTAAACCGTCAGTGGTGAGCATGAGATTACTGCAAACTCTATTTCTAAATCCTATGAAGATTTTAAATCTCTCAACAGACTTCTTACTGTACAAGTTAATCTCGTTATATGCTCTCACTCCACCAATGGATAATGCTAAACGATTACCGTATTCATCATGTACAATGGATGGAATTTCAAAGCAGAAACACATTCTCTGATAGAACAAAGTTTTCTCTTCATCTGTCAGTTCAGATGCTTTCTTACCTAATGCACTTGGTATTCTACCATTGATAGGGTGTGAGATTCTAATCTCTGGTATATCAAACTGTTCTCCATGAAAGTAATCCTTAGCTGCATCCACTACTGCACCTATAAAGGATTGGTGACTAATAGTTTCTTCCATTGATGCAAAACTTGGAATGATGCAGTCTTGTTGTAGGTGCTGTAAGGTTACTTCCTGTGTATTGGCTTCAATGAAATGGTTTACTCTCTTGGGTGCTGTTACTTCTTCTACAATGATTGCTTCTTCTGCAAACTCACCCATGTTTAATGATTCTCTACGCTGTGCCATAGCTGGCATAATTACTAAATCTCTCATAATGAAATTGAATTAAATGGTTATTGATTGAATTGATTTAACAAGAACAGACCTAAAACACAAGTGAATTTCTTCACCTGTATCTTAGGCTGTCCTATGTCTTTCCCTAAAGATTCTTTCAAAGGGAATGAGGAGCATTAGTAAATTATTGGTAGGCTGTGGCAATAGTGCATCGTGCCTGCTCTTGGATTAATAAGAATGCTTATTCCTATCAGCTATCAGACTACATTTTTAAAGCATTCTTTTTTATTTAAGAGCCATGAGGGGGTGTTTATGTGGGTAGGGGTGTCTCGTGTATAACTCTTTAAAATTGGAAATGCTGATAATGGTATGCTTATTGATGGTAGCTTAGACTGATTCATAGGAATAGGTCTGGTAGTTCTTCCTTTTCTTTTACCTCTTGTTTCCTGCCTACCAATCCACTTGATAATGATTTCATAAGAGCGTGCATATCCTTAACTCCCTCAAAGTTATTCTCCTTGTACTTCTTATAAATCATGCACTCCCTTGAAATGGGGTTTCCTCTGCTCTCGTTAAATGCTATCATCTGTTCAAAGTCAGCTTTCACTTCCTCCACATATTTATCTTTTGGTAGGTCTATAAGCAAACCTTTAGCCTTTAATATGATTGAATCTCCAACTTCATCTAACAAGTCCATATCCCTTAGTTGTTCTATGTAGTTAGAAATAGTTCCATGTCCCATGTGGATTAGTTCTTTCAGTTTTCTTACAGATAAGGTAATTGTATGACTGTGTGGCTCTGCTGCACTGAATAGTTTGAGTATAAATCCTCTAAGCTTTAAATCCAGTGTACTGTTATATGAATCGTAGAACTCTCTGCTGATTTTTCTGTAATGTCCAAAGCTGACAGGGAAGAATATATAATCTGTCCAAGTCCTGTCATTCCTGCCACTGTCCTTATTCTGTATGCTGACTTCCCCTGTGGCTCTTAACTTGTCATTGAATGATTTGGAACTCTTACCACCTTTATAGTTGGCAGGTTTCTCTCCAACGTATGATGCAAGCTGGTCTATCGTAGTGTCAGTGGTCAACGTATATTTGTCTGTTATCAATAGTAACACGTATGTCCTGTAAACATCAGCACAACCCAACTTTTGAATCAGATTGTTGCTCATTACTGTATATTCCTTGAATGGTAGTTTCTCGTAACTCATAAGGCAATCGCTCAATATGTTTGATTAAAATGATTTGGTTGTTTTTTAATAAGAATCTCATTTTAGAGGAACTTAATTTGTTTGACTTCCTAAGTTCGCTCAGCTTGTTATAGAAATGATTGTTATAAATCCACATATCATTGATTTTAGTCACTCCCAGCTTACAGATTACCTGTGCGGTGTCCGCAAGGACATTGCATAGGTCTTATTGGAATGTAGCGTGGGAGTGTAGAGAGGGGGTGTTTAGACACGCAGTAAAAAGTGAATAAGCACACCTCCCAAATTTGACAATATGAATCTCTCAGTTTCAATTTTTATCTTGTCAGTAAGCCAACTTCTGTAATGCGATATAATAAGTAGTAACCTTTCCATTCTTTTTTCTCCTTGTCTTTAGATAGTTATTAAGATTAGCCCACAATCCAATGTGAACCTTGTTATCTTTTACTCCCTGTTTAAGAGCCTTAACCCTTATCTGTTCATAAGTAAATTCTTCCATTTTAGATATTCTGAATAGTTTGTAAGTCCGTCAATCTGTGTGGTGGGATTATCTGTTTGTGGTACTGTAAAGATAGTAATTCCAAAAGTGGGGAACTAATGATAAGACCACACATTTAAGAATCAGACTTTAGACTATTCAGAATGTCTAAGAACTTGGGGAGAGTAAGTCCACCTGTCACATGGACTTTATTGTTAATTGGTTATGCAGTTTCTACAGGCTTGTTGCTATTCTCATTCATATATTGGAACCATTTCTCAAAATTCTTATAATATTGTTTGGCTTCAGCACTACCGTCTGGTTTCTGATTACTAAACCACACATCTTTGTCAATCATGGCAACTAACTGTTGGATTTGGTTAATCTCAGGTTTGTATTCATTGTAGAACAACTTAAATCCTTTAGCTAATCTTCCATTGTTATATGTGGATTCAGAGATTTTACTACTCTTGAAAGCTTTTAGAACTTTATCGCCTAACTCTTGGGTGGTTGCATTTAACTTTAAAGATTTAGGTAGTCTGTTTATGCCCATTTTAAGGTCTTTGGCGACATTGGCTTTAATCTCTGCTTGTCCTAATGTGTAAAAACTATAGATTACGTCAGACTTCAATCCTGTTTCTTGAATTTGTGCTTCAATATAATCAATTCTCTCGTTTCCTGTTTGGAACTTTGATTTGCTAAAGTCTTTATAATTCCAAGGTCTGCCATTGTTTATAGAAGCTGTAAATAATGCTAAACTCATATTCTCTGGCTTCTTAATGGTTTCAGTCATTTCTTCCTCATTAAAATCAAGAAAACCTTCTACCTCCAGTATGAACATGGCTATCATTCTGTGTTGTCCATCTACAGGAGCTTTAGCTGCTGCTCTTTCAGTAGCATCTGTAACCTCTTCTGTATTCAGCATCCAGTTGTCTATTGAAAGAGGTTTGGCATTGGACTTAGGTACAATGGAAACTTTTAATAATTTCTCTCCTGTTAAATCCTCGCTGCCAACTAACTTAATCTTACCCATTGCTGCATTGAAGCCATATTTCTCAATCATAGAATAGCACTTCTTTACATTCTCTGCTACGATTTCACGATTGCTGCCATAAAAATAAATAGTCATCATATTTTCTTTGCAGTTTTTAGACTGGTGCGCTCCAGCTTTTGTTAATTTTGATATTGCAAAACTACCAGCTTCTGGGCTGATTAAAAGAGAGAAATTAATGAGTGGTTTTACTTCCCCTCTTAATTGTCGGCTCGTCCGCTATCGTTTTGACACTGCAAAGATGGGATATAATGGTAGGATTAAAAGAGAGAAAAAAAGTCCTGCTTTCATGTACCCTCTTAATGGTATGAAGCAGGACTGTGTTAATTATCAGATGTTTATTAGAAATATATGCTGTTCACAGTATCAATTCTTTTGTCTTTATATTGCTTGATGTAGCCTTTTAAAACATCTTCATCATCTGAGAATTTACTATGTTTAGATAGTTTGGTAAAGTAGATAAGCCTTGATATGAGCAACGTTTTACTGAGTGATATGGTGCTTCCTTTCTTCTGTCTGACATTAAACTGCTTGTTATATGGCTCTAAATTGAAGAAGTCATTGAACATCTTATAGAACAGCCATATCTGAACGGATTCCTTTTCTTCTGCATGGGTGCTTATGCTGACTTGTTGGCTCTGCATCCAAGGATGTTCCTCTATCTCCTTTAGGTTATTGATGATGGTAGTAGCCAAGTAGCCTATTGCATTGGCATTGTCAATTACTATCTGATGCTTGCCCTCTACTTTTACAGAGATAGTGATAGGTTTCTTAAAACTCACTCCAAATTGGTTTATCTCCTTATGGTTGTCAGCTATGGCTTTAGCGAATTTGGTGAGCTGTTTTATTCCAATCCCTGTAGCTTTCATTCCATCCAAGCACGTTCCACAAGTATAGTCAAAGATGAACAGAAGTAGAAACCAGAACTTATCTATATCAATTCCTAAACCTTTTAGTGTATTCTGTATGTCCTCATTGGCTATATAATCTTCGTATGTGAAGTTACCATATAGCTTATTCTGATTGTATCTTCTTATGAATAAGGGTAAGGCGGTTGTGCCATAAATATATTGTTCTCCTGTTTCATGGTCTATATCATAATCTGGTACATAAAGTACTGCTACTTCCTCCATGTATTCAAGTAACTTTATGTCTTTAGGGAAATAAGTTTCTTCAAGTCTTTCAATTGGTCTCATATCTTTGCTTATATGGTTTGGAAGCAAAGATAATTAAAAAGGATGAAGTTATTCCTTTTTTAATGGTCTGAGCCTACCATCCAAACCTGCTTTATGTAGTTCTTCTAAATATCTTTCTCTATAACTAAGGTCAAGATGCAAGGCTCTTTCTTTTGCAAGGTCTGATTTAAGATATTCTTGTAAAGTCATAGTCTTTGTTTTCCTAATCATTTCTATGCTAAAGTTCTTCATATCACTGGACTTTAAAGTATCATAGTTAGCTGTTATAATTCCTTTTTCATCAATCGTCCAGTTGTCTAATAGGAGAGAAGCCATTGCAATGCTTCTGACTTTCGTAATAGCTATATAGAATTTAATTCCATTAAGGAACTGTACAATATAATATCCCTGCATGGTAGTGACAGGAATATAATTCACTCTCTCCAAATATTTATGATATAGTTCTCCTTGTTCTTCGATGCTAAGGTTTTGAAGCTTCTCTTTACCATTATTATCTTTAATCCTTTCGATGTCTGCCATCTTTTTACTCTGTGACTTTTTATATCTTATAATTTCTTTATCAATAGATTTTATCTTCTCATCTAACTGGTTCTGTTTCTCTTGGATAATGTTTAAAAGGGTAGGGTTGGTGGTTAGTAGAAACTTATTGGCATTATCTTGGCTTTCATTAGATAAGTTCTCTTTATCAAGATATAGGGCAGACAAACGTTTCTCAATTCCAGCTATTTCCTCTTGTAGCTCTGTAACTCTATTGTCTGTTTGGTTCCTAAAGAAGTTGATATATTCTGCTGTGTGCATAGATTTGAAAAGACTATATAATATTTCATTCGTAAGGTCGTAAGAAACTTCATCAATATTATATTTACAGAAGTCTGGATGAGATTTCCTATCAACACAGCTACATCTATATGTTAGTTTTGAAATTCCTGCTGCTGGCTTTTTGTCTTTTACAGTCATGGCTCTCCCACATCTACATCTGATGATTCCTTTTAATGGATTATGATTGACTTTTCCAGTTGGAGTATTTTTATAGTTGTTTTTAATCAGCTCTTGTGCTTTCATAAAATCCTCTTCACTGATAATAGGTTTTATTCTAACCTCGATAGTATAAGGTTCTTCTCTACCTAATCTCTGTGTTCTTCTTCTGATTCCTCTATAAATATCACTATGGATATAGTTGCTTAGAATGGCAACAGTGCTGTAATATCCTCTAAAAGTAATATTCCTTTCATTGAAATATCTGGCTACTGCTCCCAGTGTCTTACCAGAGTTTACTAAAGCGAAGAGTCTTTTTATATTCTCTACTTCTTCTGGTACTTCTTCTAAAATATATTTAGGACGTTTTCCATTGGGGTTAGGAACTGCTTTATATCCATAAGGTATTTTTTGGTCTACAACTGCATAAGGATAAGCTTGGAAGAGAGCTTGCTTCCCATCTTGGTTCTTCTTTTTAATATCCAATCTTTCTTGTGCTGCTGCCCATGCTTTGATAGTGAGGATAAGTATTTCTGTAATGTCTAAAAGTTTATTAGCTTCATAAATTTTACTGGGACTATCTAAGAGTATTACAGATAATCCTTTATTAATAATCTGTTGAATGTTGTAAACTGTTTCTGTTACATCTTCTTGCCTGCTCAAACGTGATAACTCAGAAATTACTATCATGTCTGCATCTTTGTAGGTTTTACTTTGTAATTCGATATAACCTTTTCTGTCTGCAACCACACCAGATATTCCAAAGTCCTCAATAATTTCAATTAACTCATAATTGTTGTTCTCACAGAACTCCTTAATCTTTAGCTTTTGTCGAGATAAGTCTTGTTTTGTAGTAGAAACTCGTGCGTATCCTATAATTTTTATCATAATGTAATATATTGATTATGAAGCAAATATAGGTATAAAATTTCACTTGGGCAAGTCTATTTAGTTAAGTGAATATTCCTGTCAGATACCAGCCAATCGTATCGGCTTTATAGGTAATGGAGGACCGTTTTCACTGATGCAGTTGAAAGTCATCCAAGAGGTGATAACACTTATTATTTTTACAGTGTTCACTACTATCTTCTTTAAAGGCGAAGCGTTACATTGGAATCATTTGGCTGCGTTCGTTTGTTTGATTGCGGCGGTGTATTTTGTGTTTATGAAATAACGGCATTAATATTGGCATAAAGAATACCAATGCGATGATTGAAAATAGTAAACCTCCTATTGTGCCAATCGCGAAAGAGAACCAAAACGCTTCTGCCTGCGGACCATCGATCAAGAACGGAACCAAGCCCAATACAGTAGATAATACAGTCAATAAGACTGCAACAATCTTATGATTATAGGCTTTAACATAGAGCTTGACAGGAGGGAGCGGTTTGGCTCGATAGCGACAGTTGCTACGAATGCCATTGTATTCGTTTATGATATAAATAGCTGCATTCACCACCAGTCCGCTTAATAAAACCAGCGATGCAAAACCACCTGTTCCAAAGTTAGTGCCAGAGAAATAGAACGTCAAAAAGGTCCCGATAAAGGATATCGGAATCAGTGATATAATCACAAGTGGCTGTCGCAATGATTCAAACAAAATGGAACAAGTGAAGAAGATAATGACAACGATTAGTAGGATCAACCAATATTGAGTTCCTTTATCGTCATACCATCCATAACTTGTGTTGACTACACGAAAACCGACCGGCAGAGCAGCATTCACCTCTTCGGTTGTCTTTTTAATAAACTGATCGGATAGCTCATACGTTCCCATATAATCAAATGCTACATCGAGCGAGTACTCTTGATTTTTTTTGGTGATTTGGTTGCTGACAGACCGTCGCCCAATCTCTCCGATGTGAGCATAACAGATGGGGTTGTCACCTACATTTATATAGCTGTTCATCAGATGCCACACATCGAACTTATCACGTAGTGAAGAGTGACAATCAATGTCTATGTATTGATCTTTATTGCGGTAAGTGCCTACCGATCCTTCGTTCAACAGTGCAGAAAGTGCTGAATATCCTTGATTGAGATTCAAATCGTAGAGTGCGATTTTTTTCATATCATACTTGATATACATTTCATCCGTCGCATTATCTTGATTGACATAATCGCCGGAGCCTCCTAACTCTATATCGATGTTGGTGACTCTCTTGTTGTTTTTAATCTTTTCGATTACCATCTCTGCATATTTGTAAAGATAGTCATAGTTATAACCACTCAACCCTATACGGCACGATTTACTTTTTCCCAGTGTGAGCGAGTTGGAGAAACCTTTTTCACTCACTCCTGTTGTGCTCCAGTCTACGCCGCCTATTGACAACGCTTCCCTAATCACTTGTGACTCTAAATGTTGAGGAAATGCTCCATATTTATATTCATCGGTAAATTCCACTTCAATAGAACCACTTTCTCCATTGACTTGTGTCACAAATTTCTTGATCTCCTTGTATTTTGCCAGGAAGTGATCCATTTGCCACATCTTTTGATTCAACAGTTCCGCGTCGCCCTTTTCTGTTAATTTGGCCGATATTCGAAGTTTTACATCATAGTCACTCTGTGCAAATGTACGAGATGATTGGGTGGATGAGAAGAGATGCAGCGTCCCACCTGTCACCTTTTCAAGAGGCTGGCGCAATTTGTTTTGATAAAACTCACTGCCAATGGTCTTATTATAGACTACTTCATACCATTTGAGTTCAGGCTTTTCTTTATTGCCATAAAAATAGTGAGACCGACCTAATTCTCTCGGCAACTGGTTTAACGGAATACCAAACAACAGCACCAAAATTGTGATATAGATCCATTTGTGTTTTTGGGTAAAGGTGATATAATAGTTATAGAATTTATTCCATTTTATGATCCTGCGACAACGGCGATAGTCCCTTTTCTCCTGACGACGGTTTAATCCATTGCGATCAATAATTGCTGGCACAAAAAACAGAGCCACAAACAGAGCCACAACAAGATTGATGATGATGATAGTAGCAAAATCATTCAGTGTTCCTCTTACATAATCAGGCATAAAAAAGATAATCACTAATGACCCGATTGTAGTGAGCAGTGCTGCCAAAATTGCGATGAAGACGCTTCGGTTACGGTAATAACTGTAGTGATCCACCATCACAATGGTGGTATCGATCATAATTCCGAACGATACGGCAACACCAGTCAACGAGATTAAATTCAACTCTATATCAAACAGATAAAAGAAGATAACCGATATCAGCACGTTTGCAAAGAGTGCCACGGCTATAATGGATAGATAACGACCGCTTCGACTTGATATCCAGATAAAAAGGAAAAGAATCAGTAACGAAAGGAATGTTCGTTTTATTAATTTATTCAGCTCCTTAAGCACATCCTTGGCAGCATCATAGGTTAGAGAGATATAAAACCCATCTGAAAGATTGGCTTGCACCTCCTCCATCTTTTTACGTAATTCGGAAGAGGCTTTGATGATATTCACATCAGCATCGGCTGATATACTTAGGTTGATCGTATTCAGACCGTTGATGCGGTAAAAATTGCTTTCGCGTCGTTTTTTATAGTTTAGTTTAGCGATATTATCCAAATAGATGATTTTTCCCTCTATGGTGGTAAGCGGCGTTTTCCCGATATCAGAACCAAGCGGCTCAGTTTCTAAAAGTAGCGTGATACGCTCTTTGTTACCATTACGGTCGATCTTGTCAATATCCCCGACAATAGATCGTTGCCCTAAGAAGTTTTGAAGCCCTGATGTGATTATATTGGATTCCAGGCCGTAACGTTGCAACTCTGTCGGATCATATTCTATATCCAGATAGGTTGGAGGTGCTCCCGAAACGGTGACCTCCCGCACATAATCAATTTGCGTCAGATAGGGTTTGATATTTCGCTCTACATAATTCTGAATATTGGTCGGCTCCATATCCGCATTGATGATATAGGATAAAACTTGCCGGGAATTTTGTTTCATGCCGCTTCCGACATCTCCTCCTGACAGGGAAGGGTAACCGGCTCCTTCAGGCAGCTTGCCGGCTACCTGTTTCAGTAGGGAGGATATTTCAAAACGGACGGCTGATACGCTGGCGTTCTCTTTCAGTTCAATCGCGACGTTTCCACTTCCGTAGGACGATGTAGAAGAGGTTTTCTCGACTCCAACCACTGATGAGACCATTCCTTCTATTTTAGAGGTAATTTCCTGTTCAATTACCCGTGGTGATGCTCCCGGCCAGTTGAACGAGACGTTCAACTGCTTTCCCTGTTTCGGCGTAGGATTATAAGCGACTCGCAGTAGCGGTACCAGCGCTATTCCAATCACCATCAATACCGCCATAATCAGTATGAGGGAGAAGCTGGGGATCCGCTCTAAAAAGCCTTTTTTTGTTATATCTTTACTCATAAGCAGCAGGATTAGCGTTTACGGTAAATAACATAATAAATCAACGGTATAAAAAACAGGCTGATAAGTGTTCCGGCCGTCATGCCAATAATAATAGAGAATGACAATGGATATTGCAGATCCGAACCCATGTCTACCCGGTTCAAGAACGGCGCAATAGCCAATATGGTCGTTAGGGAAGTCATAATGATCGGCTTCAAGCGACTGTGACCACCCACTAAAATTGCCCGCAGCAGTGACATACCTTGTTTTCGCAGGCGATTAATCGTATCTACTTTCAGGATCGAGTCGTTGATGATAATACCACTCATTACCACTAAGCCAATCATTGACATGATATTAAGACTTTCACCAAATAGCCACAAACCAAACAACACGAAGAAGATATCAACCACAATCTCTGAAAGGATGATTAACGGTTGAACAATACTTTCAAATTGTGCTGCCAGAATAAAATAGAGTAACAAAATAGCTACCAATAGAATGATAATCAACTCCTTGATGGTCTCACGACTTGAAAAATACTCTCCGGTAAAGGTCACAAAGAAGTTACTATCCTCTTTTACAACCTGCTCGATGGTTTCCATTACTTGCTTCACATCGCTGTCCGGCACATCAAGAGCGATAGGGTAGTAGTCGCCATCACTGCCGGAGTAGAGCTTCTTAAAATCTTCCCCTTTAGTCTCACGTATTACCATCGAGAGCGGTATCTCCACGCTGTTTTTATTACGCACTTTGCCCGATAAAATGTCAGAAGCTTCGGCACGTGATTCCCCCGTTGTGACAGGCATCGAATAACCGCCTTGATTGATGCGAAACAGCACATTCTGACTAATGATATTTTTCATCTTTCCGTAGATATCATCATACGTAATATCATATACCGCCATTGCCTCCACATCGGCTATATAACGGATATTTTGCTCCATCACAGCCGGAGGCACAACTATATCTGGCAGTGCTTTTCGAATCTTCCCTGTCAGCTCTGTTATCTGTTCCACTGTTGGAGCTTGTCCCCCTTTGCTATGTAGTTGCACCACCAACGGACTTCCCTGTTCGGCAAATATCAGATTAAATATATTGCCCGAAACCTGAAATGTAACCAATGCTTTCGGATGATTTTCATTCACATAATCTGTCAGTCTTTTCTCTATCTTCGCCAGCGTCTCCGCGTCTTTCGCTTTGATATAAACAATACTTTCGGAGGGTGTAATCTCTTTGGTATGAGACATTAAAAACTGCTGCACGCCAATCATTGAGGTGGTTTGCTCAACCAAACTATCAACTTGCGACAACAAACGATGCACCCGCAAATCATTCTCTTCGAGTGATATACCGCTATTCCAGTCGATTGTCATAATAGTATCATCATGCGAGATATGTGGCAGACGGCTCTTTTCAACTATCTGATAGATGAGATAGGTCATCGGAATAAGTGCTACAAAGCAGACGATCATCATTTTGCCGTGCCGAAGTGCCCATTTAAGCGTCTTTTCATACGGACGGTAGTAGTTGAAAGTAAAAAAACGGGCAATAAAACGATTTTCGGTATGTGCCGGCAGCTTTTTGTACAACAAGTAGAAATAGACTGGAAGTACCAGTACGGCTACGAGTAATGAGGCAAACAGGGCTATCGTCACCGCCATTGCCTGATCGTAGAAGAGCGCGCCGGCCGTACCGCTTAGGAAGATCAATGGTACGAAAACCGAACAAGTGGTCAGCACACTGCTAAGCATCGGCGTAAAGACCTCACTGACTGCTTCAGCGATGGCGTCATTGAGTTGCATCCCCGATTGCCATTTTTGCGATATATTATCAATAACAATAATCGAATTATCAACAATCATACCTGTTCCGAGAATCAAACCGGATAACGAAATGATGTTAAGCGATATCCCCAACAGATGGAATGACAACAAAGTGACGATTAATGACAGAGGGATGGTGACAACGATCAACATCGGTGAACGGAAATCCTTCATAAACAGGAAAATGATCAGTGCCGCTAAAATAGCGCCTACCAACAGATTACTATCCAAATTTTCGATTGAATAGGCCAGCAACTTAGTTTGGTCACGGGTCAGTTCAAACCGGATGTTCGGATGTTCTGCCTCCAGATCGGCTATTAGTGTGGCGATACCCTGTTGCAGATCTTCCATCTTGGCATCGTTCTGTTTAATAATTGCCATTGAAACGGCTGGTTCGCCTTTGCTACGTACTAATCCATTTCGCTTGGCCGGACGCTGCACAATCTCACATAGCTCTTTGAACTGATAGATACGTCCATCGTGTTTGATGTATATATTTTCGATGTCTTCTTTTGAAATGATATGCGCATCAAAATGAATGCTGTAGCGATATTGACCATCTTTGATGCTCAATGCACCCAAAGATATGTTGTTGTTATTGATTGCCTGCTCCAACAGACTAATATCCGCCCCCATAGAGGTTAGCTTAGTATAATTGGGAATACAAAGCAGTTCCGGTGTCACTACCCCGCTAATATCGACCATCGCCGTTTGTGGTAACTGTTCAATACGTTTAGAGATTACGTCACGAGCAAACTGTCCCAGCTCGCTAAAATCAATACCCGCTTCACGAGGCTCCCCCTCTTTGGGCGGAATACCATTTTTAAGTGACAGGTTGAGATAGAAAGCCGGAATATCAGTCACACTGGCTTTGATTACCTTGGGACGCTCCACATCTTTTGGAAGTGAGGTGATTGCCCGGTCCATTTTTTCATTGACATCAATAAAGACGATGTCTATATTGCAGTCGGGCTCAAAGTTCATATAGATCGCTCCGACATCGGCACGAGCTTCTGCGGTTATATTTTTCAATCCGGCCACCTGCGACAACTGGTTCTTGAGTGGTTTTAACAGAGTGTTGTCTACCTCTCGCACCGACAGACCGGGAGCTGATACCTGTACAGTGATCTGCGGTATATTAATAGCTGGCATAAGCGATACCGGCAGATAACCCACCGCCACCATACCCAGCACCACGATAGCAATTACGCTCATTGTCACTGCTATGGGGCGTGTTATCAGTCTTTTTATCATACTTTTAGGGATTAAGGGTTCGCCAATTGTGTGTTGTAAGCTATAAGTTGTGTCTTTTAATTAGGCGTTACCTCCGTTTTATCAGCCAAATTCAGATTGTTAGATACAATAACAACATCATTCTCTGAAATAGTAGTCTGTTTCTTTGCGTTGCCCGTAATCACATGAGAATCAATATTAGACATAACCACATCCACGTACGTCCATACCGCTCTACCATCTTTATAACGGAAAATCACTTGGAACCCATCTCGAAGTACCACCGCATCTTTTGGAACAACAAACTGCTGTTTCAATTCACGTTCTAATAGAATCTTCACATTCATCCCTTCCACCAAATAATTATTGTGGTTGCGTACTTTTGCACGTACTTTAATCTGTCCTCGTTCATCAATCAGCGGATTGACCTCCGTTATTTCACCTACAAAGCGTTGATCTTCATTGATAAAGGGTGAGACTGTGATCTGCAATCCTCGTGTCACCTCTTCCATCTCCGCTTCCAATACACTAAACTCCACATCGAAATAGGAGTCGTCAATCAACGTACATAGTTTATCTGTCGAACGACTATATATCTTGGAATCCAAATTTGCCACACGACCGCTAAACGGGGCGATCAGGTAACAGTTAGCTAACTGACGTTCGGCTGCCTCCAACTGATCCATCGCGCTTTCATACCCTGATGAGGCCTTCATATTCTGCAAAATAGTGGGTGGTACAGCTGTTGTATCAGCCGTATAGCCCTGTCCGATCAATTTATCTATCAAGTCAATGTTTGCTTTGGCCATTGCACGGCGACTTTTTCGAAGTTCTATTTCCGCCTCTTTCGTGTCGAGCACTGCTAGCGTCATTCCCTTGTTTATTCTGTCTCCGTTGTGTATATGAATAGCAGTAATAGTCCCCGAACCATTAAATGCAAGGTCACTCTTTACTACTGCACGTAACTTACCGTTACATACGATCTGTTTTTGGAAGGACCGTTTTTTCAATACCAGCGTATCAACAGTAATCAATTGTGTTTTCTCATTGCTCTTACCGATTGGAACTTCTTCTTTCTTCTTCCCGTTACCACAAGCTGTCACTCCCAACAGGCAAATGATTATCAATAAACTTTTATGTAGGGCAAACTTCTTCATAGCTTTTATTTTTCAATGATTTTATCGAATTCCGCGCTAATATCTTTTTTATGAATAAAGTCATATAGCGATAATTTTCTTAACTCAAAATAGGCACTCCAAAAGGTACTTAATTGTGATATATATTGCTCGCTGGCATCATCCAGTTCTTTCTGCGCCGTATTCAGATCGGTCACGGTGATACCTCCGTTTTGGAACCTGTCTTTGGTGATGTCGTACCGTTGTTGTGCGATAACCAATGCTTTTTCCGATATCTCGCACTGTCTGCCTTGTTGGTTAAACTGCATTACTTTAATTCGAATATCTTGTTGAAATTGTATGGCATCCTGTTCATTTTGAGTGCGTGTCAACCGGGCTTTTGCTTCAGCCATCTTTACCTTTCCCCGGCTCATGCCCCAGTCGTAAATAGGCATTGTTAGCGAAAGTCCGACAATTTCCTGATCTTTCAAGAGGCGATATGCCTCATTGAAACTGTTTCCTGTTTGCGAAAAGCCTAGATTAGCTTGTAGCTCTACCTGAATACCTTTTGCCGCTTTGGCTTGTGCTACTTCCTGTTGCGCTTCAACCTCTTTCAGTTGAAGTGAAAAGTTCTGCGATGAATTTTGCAAGGCTTTGCTTAACACAAAATCATATTCCATAATGACATCCGGAGCTATTGTGGGCGGCAGCACCGCAAAAGAAGTCGTTTCCGAAATACCTAAATAGGTCTTAAAGTTGAAAAGTGCAATCTCTAAATTTGTTCTGCTATTACTAACCGTCAGTTCCGCATTCATCAGTGCCAATTCCAGTTGTAATAGTTCACTTTTAGTCACAGTGCCGATTTCTGAACGTTTGAGTGCTATATCATACATCTTTCGAGTATCATTCAGATTCTCTACATTTTTCTGATGACTGGTCTGTGCTGATAAAACGGAAAAGAATTGGGAGGTAGTTCGGAGGGTTATATCCTCCATTGCTTCTAAATATACTTTCTTTTCCTTTTCGTACCGCAAAGGTTCTGTTTTCTTCTGCCATTTTAACTCATTAAACGATCGCAGAGGTTGTGTATAACGGATTGTAAGCGGATTCGAGTTATAGATTTGTGTGCCATAATTGAACTGATCCAGTCGGTCGAGTGATGTATTAAGTGATACTTTACCACCCGTCAGAGAAATGTTCTGATCTATCGAAATAGACAAATCGTTGCTTAATGTGTTATTGGCTACATAGCTGATACGACCTGTTTCCGGATCACGTACATCTACCAATGAGCGGTTATAGTTCCCTAAATTACCATGCAAATTAAGCGACGGTAGTAACTGCGCTTTATAAGAACGAAAATTCCAGTACTGTGCCATAAAATTGAGCTGTGCCATCTGAACCTGTGGAGAGTGAGAATGTGCAATCTCAATCGCTTGTTCGAGGGTCATCTTTCTCATAGGCAGATTTTGTCCGGTAATGACATTACTGAGTAGCCACCCGACGGATATTAATAGTAGCCTTTTTCGCATTTGTGTTTATGTCTTTAAATTTATCTTCTTTTTAATCTGCGATATCTGTTCTGTAGCTATATTCCCACAATAAATACTTTATATGCTCATTGAAAAGCAGGGTGTTTTCTCCATAGTATTCTGCGGTTTTCTTAACGTGTACAAAGGTCTGCTCATTGTTTTTTATAGTGTTATTGAGTTCTTTTATAAAAAATATCCCGAATAACTCAGCATTATGATTATACGGGACTTTTCATATCTTAATATATTATTGCAATTAGAATGGATTCCTGAATGTTATAGAATTGGAAACCTCTGAATTCATGCCTCGCCCATTACTATTTTGAGCAGAAACACGAAAAACTACCGGATCTGTTCCAACCCTATTATCTACATCGGATTGCATTGTATTATCCATAGGATATTGGGGCTTAACTCTCCTTTCTAGTTGCCACCTACCTGTTTTTAACGATCTATACTCGATAATATAAAATAGTATTGGCAATCCTCCATCACTAAGGGGCTTTTTAAATCTTAATTTACAGAAGTCAGCCTATATGTCAAAAGCACTAGGTCTTCCTGGACGACTAGGAGTAGTAGTAAGCGCAAATGTAATTGTTGCAACTGTTAAGCCTAAACAAGCAAATAACAATGGTTTCAGGATTCTTCTTTTAAGTGTTTTCATAGCTTTTTTATTTTGTTTGGTATAAAAATACAGATGTCTTTTGCAAAGGTAAAGATAATAACTATATTCGCAAGTAATTATCATTAATTATTTAAAAATACACACTTATGAAAACAAATGCTCAATTATTATTGCTTTTAATCAGTTTTTCTTTTTTTAGTTGTAATAGTGCTGTCAAGAATCAGGCTGCCCCTATCTCCAATATAGATACGGATTTCCCCATTACCGAAGAATTGGAATTCACCCCTTTTAATAAATTTGATATTCTGGAAATCGGTGGCTGCATGATTGATGACTCTATACTGTGGTTTGTCAGAAGAGGAGAAGATGATGATGACTTCGGATCCTGTTATAATTTAAATACCGGGGAGAAATTATCTATCATTGCATCGAAAGGAAGAGCGGCCAATGAATTAATTGGATTAGAAGACTTTCAAATAATAGGTGATTCCGTTCAACTTTATGCATATCCCAATATGATAAAGACTTTTGCTAAAAAAGAAATAATAGCTAATGTGCCTATGGGTGAACGAATATTTTCTGTGACAATAGCCCCGGATAGTATTTGGGTGCGCCGAATGGTCAAACTTCCTAATGGTTCTGTTCTTGCAACTATAATACCGGCTTTATCGGAATCTGAACGAACAGAAATAAATGAGTTTAATAAGAAATCAGTTACCATATTCAATAATGAGGAAGCGAACTCTTATGAAACAATAAATTATGGAAGTTTTGATCTTGAAAAAGCTAAAGGTATGGAACTGCCTGCAAATGATCTAATAAAATGTGCTTATGCTGATGGCTGTATTGCAATAAAGGGTAATGATATGGCAGCCTTTTCTGTATGTCATCAATTCATATTATATACGTTTGATATTAAGAGTGGAAATGTAGTAAACGAAAAAAGATACACAGAGATGCAGCGCGTTGAGTCAAGAGATGAAATGTCTACATCGCTTAGTACAATAAATAACAGGCAGATAGAAATTGAGACTATGCAAACTAATGACAAATATATTATATGCTCGGTTCGAGGATTTTTTAACGAAAAAGATGAAGAACTGAGACAATTTAGCGAGGCTATATTTGTATTTGACTGGGAGTTAAATCCAATCAAAAAGTTTGATTTGCCATATAGAAAAAATGGTTATTATACAGTCTCTAACGATGGTAGTGCTGTGTACTTCTGTGAGAGTAACGAAGATAGCCTCTCATTGTATAAAGCTGACTTAAATATTTAATTCATAGTCTTTATGTATTAATAATATAAAGGAATAGAGAAAGTGACAAATAAACCTTGTACACTTTCTCTATTTCAAAATGTCCCAGCTATCCTTGGTGCTTTTTGATTATATTTATGTATTCTTTCTTCACATTTTTCACATCATACTAAGCTCTTGATTTATAGATACATCCTGTGAATGAATGATACTATTTTCACTCTTCATACCCTTCACCCTCTTCACCAGATACACATTCCCCAATCTTGTATGCTGTCGGCTGATACCTGCTGCGGTCAGCACTTGCGCCAATTGGATAGGAGTACAGTTACGCAGTACAGCCGGAAACCTCTTTTTCAATTCCTGATGAATGATAGCGACGGAGAGCGACAAACAATCCGGTTCATCCAACGTGACAGGTGCGTATGTGTTACGGACAATATCTTCTATGGGGTTAACATGATAGTATGCGCTGTTATGACGTTGCAAAGCATGTTCTTCCTCCTTGCTGAACCAGTGACGGGCACCCGCAAGCAGTTCTTCTTTCAGTTGGGCATAGATTTGTGAATGTTCAATTCCGGTACAGTCAATGTCATGCTCTGCTTCAATACAAAAGAATCTGCGGCTGCCTGTCGGGTCGTGAAGCAGGTCGGTGCGGTTACTGGTTCCTATGAAAGAGGCGATACGAGGTAGCGGCCGGAAATTTTTCTGATAGGCTTTGCAGATGTTGAGGCTGGACATTTGCATCAGATTTACTTGTTATGTCAGAAGGACGGGGTGTTTATGTACTTCTTGCATTTTTGGCTCTTCCTTTGACGTATTCGTTGAAACGATGACGTTTGACGATTCTTTCATCAATACCCGTATTCTTTTCGCCAGACGTTTCGAGTTATATTCTAATGTCTTCATATTTTTCTTGTTTTTTAAATGAATAAATGTTGTTTTTTCGACCGGTTGATGCTGTTAAGGTATAACATGAGATATGGGGGTTGCAAGTATTTAACTAAGAAAAAGTTTATTTTCTCCTGAAATGAAAAACAAGCTTTCTTATGCGGATAAGTCGTTACTTTATCGTATCTTTAGTGCTTGTTTAGGAAAAGCCGACTGGAGTTGTCCGGTTGGCTGACAATAGTTGACTGAACAGCCGATTCCAGTCGTCCGAATAGCCGATTAAAGTTGTCCTATGATGAAGTTACACATTTAAATTGATAAGAAGTAATGGCTATTGTGTTTGATTGGTATGAAAATCCTAATGCTTCTTCGGAAGAAGAAGCAGCGTTGCATCCGCGTATCTTTATGAATGGAAAGGTGGATACGGATACTCTTTGTTACAAGATTCATGACTACAGTTCGTTGACTGTGGGCGATGTAAAGAATGTGCTTGATAACTTATCGAAGATTCTTGGCGAGTCGTTGTGTGAGGGGAAAGAAGTGCATATCGAGGGGATCGGTTATTTTTATCCCACTTTGGAGGCTACGGGGAAAGTGACTCGCAGCACTCCGCATAAGACTAATAAGGTGGCTTTCAAAACTGTCCGATTTCGCCCTGACAGTAATCTGAAAGGATATTTTGTGGGTGTCCGCGCCAGTCAGTCCAAGTATGTCCGTCATTCGGAGAAGGTGTCAGAGGTGGAGATTGATATGCTGTTGAAAGAATATTTTGCCGAACATCAGATGATGACCCGCCGTGATTTTCAGGAAGTGTGTGGTTTGGCACGTACTACGGCCAAAACGCATTTGGTACGTTTGCGTGGAGAAGGAAAGCTGGTGAATATCGGTCTGCGCAATCAGCCGATGTACGTACCAGCTCCCGGTTATTATGGCGTATCCAGAGATGCGGCACATCCTTCACGCTAACGACTGTGAAGGATGTGAAGAAGCATATTTCTTAGAGTAATCACACGAAAGAGTTGATAGCTTGAGACTTATCCTCATGTGAAGGGGATGAAGGAAAAGAAGCGGATCTTATTTCGCTATGTATTTTTTCATTCCTTCCGTGTAGAAAGTCTTGAACTCTCCATTTTCTTCACTATAAATAAAGTAGGCGTCAATCTCCGGGTTCGCTTTGCAGAAGGCTTCCGCTTCTTCCAGTCCCATCACCATGAAGGCGGTAGCCAGGGCGTCAGCGGTCATACAGTCTTTAGCGATTACGGTGGAAGACAAGATGCTGTGCTGTACCGGATAACCCGTTCTCGGGTCGATGGTATGAGCATATTTCTTTCCGTCTTTGTAATAATAGTTGCGGTAATTTCCTGAAGTTGCCAAGCCTAAATCAGAAATTTCAAGTATTGTTTGTAAGTCTTGGTTTACGGCCAGTGAATCGTCGACGGGCTTATTGATTCCAATGCGCCATAAGCCTTTGGAAGGGTTTTTGCCTTTCACTACTACCTCTCCGCCGATGTCTACCATATAATTTTTTATACCTTTCCGGTCGAGCAGACGGGCTATTACATCTACCGAATACCCTTTGGCGACTGCGCTACAACTCAACATGATACGTGGATCTTGTTTGATCACTTTGCCACTCTCCATTTTCACCTTTTCGTATCCGGTGATTTGCAACAGGCTATCTATCATGATTGAATCGGGGAAAGCGCCTTTTTTGAAACCGAATCCCCAAGCATTGGCAAGAGGGGCTACCGTGATGTCGAAAGCACCGTTTGTCTCGCGGGAAATTTCCATCGAACGGTTGAAGCATTTCTGAAAGAAACTATCGGTAACTAATTCCTCGTTGCGGTTGACGCGACTGATAACTGAACTGTCGTTAAATGGAGACAGAGATTGATCGAAGCGTTTCAGTTCAGCTTCTATTTCCGGTTTTAAATCACCGTCATATTGATAAGTAATCTTGTATACCGTCCCAAACACCAAACCTTTGACGCTGTAATAGCCAACTTGTTGATTATGTCTGACTAATATCCAGATGGTTGCCAAAATCAGGAAAGCCAGCCAAAGGAAACTTTTCTTTGTTTTCATACGCTCTTTTTTTTAATGAGAAAACTCATTTTATTGGAGAAATAAATGTTCAATTAATATCTTTAGTCCGATGATGACTAGAATGATACCTCCCCATAACTCTGCTTTCAGTTTCCGGGCGATGCCACAGCCACATTGGATACCAAAAATCAGACCGATGAGTGACATGACAAATGAAACCAATCCGATGATGCCGATAGGAGGGAGGATTTCAGTATAGTCCTGAACTCCCAGAAAGGCAAAGGAAATACCAATTGCCAACGCGTCGATACTTGTTGCTATTGCCATTGTCAATACCACTTTTGGGTTTGCCGGGTTGAATAGTTTGCAACATTCTTCTTCTTTGAAAGATTCCCAAATCATTCGTCCACCTAAAAAGGCAAGAATTGCAAAGGCAATCCAATGGTCTACGTTTTCTATGAGATGGCTAAATGTTTTTGCACACATCCATCCGATAAATGGCATGATTGCTTGAAAAAGTCCGAATGCAAAAGCCATGATTAGCATGGGCTTCCATTGGGTACGTTTCAAAATAATGCCACTTGCAATGGAGACAGCGAAACAATCCATCGCCAAACCTACTGCAAGCAACCAAATCTCTAGTCCTGTCATTATATTCTAAAGAGGCAATTTGTAAATAAGGGAATAAGTGATTCCCATGTTGTTTGATTTAAACTTTCCGTAGCCGGGCACGTACCATGGTTCTCCGTATTCACCGGTAGATGCTTTTATCTTGTATTTCATGCGTACGGACCACCCCATGTTGAAGTTTTTGTAAATACGGACTTTTACGCCTAGTACGAGTTCCAGCCATTGCACCGATCCTTTCATACCCAAATGACTGAAAGGTACGCTGCCTCCCCAATAATCGTCTTCCAGACTGGGGTTACCTATGGCGTCTCCCCAAATAGGGTCGTCCGCCGGCATTGTGGATACATCATATTTGAATGAACTGAACGCATAACGAAGCCCTGCATATAGGTAACTGTTCTTCTCTTTCTTCTTTGCCATGGTGTTGTAATCCACACCGATTCGGAAGAATGGAGCCATTTTGCTTTTATAGTGTATGCCTGTTTCGCTCCAGGTATCTGTTCCTCCCATACCAAATTCAAAGGTAGGGATGAATTTGTTTTTGAGGTTGACGGCTACGCTGACTTCGGAACTCATAAAGTCACCTCCCAGAAGCTTGCTTCCGATGCCATATAAATCCACACCGACATACGTACCATTGTAAAACGGAATGGTATCTATCTCGGCAACCTCTTTCTTTTTCTGGTCTCTTTTGGGCGTTTGCGTAGGGCGCTGTTGTTGGGCCAGCAACGGAAGTCCAATGCAAAAGAGCAGAAGCAGACTAATCAGTCGTTTCATCAGATGTGCGTTCTGGCCGATAATTATAGAATATCTGCAAGTTCTGGATTTCATTTGTATTGGCTTCTTTATTTTGTATATGAAGAGAATCTATCTGGTCCGGTTGTCCATTACCGTACGGAGGAGGATTGCCTGGTCTTCCCGGTTTGCCAAATTTAGCACTGATGATATTTTGTTTCATCATATATCCACATTCCATGGACTGGAAATAAGGCGTATTTTGTTGTACGATGTATAATGTGTCGACGTCATTTTTTCTACGTTTAGGGTCATATCTGAGTATGAACACAGTAGAGTCACTTGTGTATCGTAGTGGTAGCATCAGGGTATGCACATTCTTCTCATTGTTCAGAATGATAGAATCGGTGCCTAATGCGGTGATTGTCAACGAATCAAGTGTATCTTTTAGTGCAACATTAGGGTTGTCCGGATCGATGGTATATATCGTGCAATACATCATCGGACGTCCTGCCAATGAGCAATCATTCTCGTCCGAGCACGAGGTATGTATGCTGACAGCACCGCCAACGATTATCAAAAGAAGAAAGATACGAATTAAATTCTTCATAGTCAGTTCATTGAATGTGAATCAAATTTTCTTTTCTATCTGATAGTTATTCCGTTCCGGTGCATTGCGGGAGATTAATTCGCCAAGGAAGCCGGCTAAGAATAATTGTGTACCTATAATCATTGCCGTCAGTGACAAATAGAAATAGGGAGAGTCGGTCACCAGTCGGTAGGGGAGACCGTTGGACATAGCATATAATTTACTGGCACCTACGATGATGACAGAAATCATTCCTACGAGAAACATCAATGATCCCAGCAGTCCGAAGAAATGCATCGGTTTGATACCGAATCGGGAAAGGAACCAAAGAGAGAGTAAATCCAGATACCCATTCACGAAACGGTTTAGTCCGAATTTGGTTGTGCCGTATTTACGCGCCTGGTGGTGTACCACCTTTTCACCGATTTTATTGAATCCGGCGTTCTTTGCCAGATACGGGATATAACGGTGCATTTCGCCATAGACTTCGATATGCTTTACAACGTCTTTTCGGTACGCTTTTAAACCACAGTTGAAGTCGTGCAGGTTTTTGATGCCCGACACTTTGCGGGCGGTCGCATTAAACAACTTGGTCGGCAGGGTCTTCGAAATAGGATCATATCTCTTTTGCTTCCAGCCGGATACTAGGTCATAACCATCCTTGGTAATCATTCGGTAGAGTTCGGGGATTTCATCCGGGCTATCTTGCAGGTCAGCATCCATCGTTATGACTACGTCTCCTTTCGCTTCTGCGAATCCACAGTAGAGCGCAGGTGATTTACCATAGTTGCGACGGAATTTGATACCTTTTACGTGTTCCGATTGAGCTTTAAGCTTTTCGATCACTTCCCATGAATGGTCGGTACTTCCGTCATTAACGAAAATCACTTCGAATGAGAATCCGTTGGTTTGCATTACCCGTTCTATCCAAGCATAGAGTTCGGGTAGTGACTCTTCTTCATTGAATAATGGGACTACAACTGATATATCCATTTTTTAATAACTAATTACTTACGAATCACAAATTATGATTGAGACAGTCCGTCATCTTCCGGTTTGGCCTTTTTCATTACCATCAATGCGGTAGGGATGGCCAGGATACTTCCCCAGAATACATCCCATGACAATAGTTGCATGGTGATATTAATGGAAGTAAGTGAACGGGCAGTATCTATCGTTTCTTTTATAACTTCTTTGTTTTCTATCAAAGCCGGAGTGTTGGTCATCAACTCGTCCCATAGTTGGATGTAAGAGTTAACGATAAAACCGTGATCAATGAACTGGAAATAAGCGTAGTGGGCCACGGCTACCAATAGGGAAGCAAACATATACATAAATATAGTGAAGAGCATGGCATGTGAAAATTGGATACTTCCCCCGCAAATTTTATCCCGGTACATTTTCGTGTAGTGATATCCGATGAAAGGTACGGATAATGTCAGGATTACAAATAAAAGCGAAAGGAAAGGTATGTGGAATCCCAGCGGAAATAATATGAACTTCAATATCCAGTAGATTCCCATGTACGTGCCAAAATGCATGGCATATTTTTGTAAATAGCTTCTGTTCTCTGTCATCTTCATTTATAAATTGCGCACAAAGGTACAAATAATATCGGTTGGTAGGGGAAATCTGGTTGTTAAAGTTAATAAAGCAGGGGAAGTTGCTGTCTGAATATTTTTTTTCGATTTTAATTGCTTGAAACGTAGCTTGTTAGTGTTTTGTTAGTAAAAAAGTTGTCTGCAGCTATTGCAGAATACATAAAAATGTCTACCTTTGCAACCGCAAAACGGGTAAGTCCTATACGGCCAGCTCCCTTCGAATCCTCCAGGGCTTGATCGCAGCAAAGGTAGTTGGTTGTAGCGGCGCGATATAGATAGCTTACCCACCCGCCTCTTTAGCTCAGTTGGCCAGAGCACGTGATTTGTAATCTCGGGGTCGTTGGTTCGAATCCGACAAGAGGCTCAAAAAAAAGTATAATAAATCCAAGAGAAAAAGCATTCAGGTATTGATCTGGATGCTTTTCTTTTTCCATCCTAATGAAGATGGAAGTGGAGGTATTTTTGCGGGTAGCAGATCAATGTAAAAAAGGGTCAATGTAAAAAACAGGTTGTTAAAATGTGATAGTCTTGCTAACTTTGCGGTATGAAACAATGGCAGATATTAAAAACAATCTTTCCGGAGATTATCACGGCCAACTTTGAGTTTGTCAACTACGAGGAAACGTACGAACGGCTGGATTACTGGCTTGACGAGCGTGGTTATATGTCTCGCGAAGATTACAAGAAGGGTACTGTCCGCGAATATGGCTTTACCGAAGAACGTGTGATACAGGATTTTCCGATTCGCGGGAAGGCGGTATACTTGCATGTGCGACGGCGTAAGTGGCGCGACATGGAAGACGGGAGTATCTTTACCTATGACTACGATCTGACGGAAGAAGGCAGCCGCCTGACCCCTGAGTTCGTTGCTTTTTTAAAAGAGGAGGATTGAATCCACCCCTGAGAGCATACGCTCAATCGGTGCTCATTACGGTGTAAATGGCTCCAACCTATCGCGGCAGTATAAGGAGATTTTCAGTGGCTACAGGCAGTGGAAGCAGCTGTGTCACGCCGATGGGTACGTGCTATATCCGCAGAACATCGGTCCGAACCTGGCCATCGACGAGTCTTCGCTCAGCTGCGGCGAGCTCTATACCTTTGTCACCAACCGTGACGCTCACGGCGGGAAGGGCGCGCTTGTTGCGGCGATACGTGGTACCAGGGCTGAAACGGTCATTGCAGTTCTTGAGAAGATATCTTCTGCCAGACGAAAGACGGTAAGAGAGATAACGCTCGACCTTTCGTCATCCATGATGCTCATAGCCCGTCGGTCATTCCCCAAAGCCATCGTGACCAACGACCGTTTTCATGTCCATAAACTCTACTACGATGCCATAGACGAGCTGCGGATATCTCTGCGGTGGATGGCAAGGGATATTGAAAACGAAGAGATTGCACGCTGTCGCAGGGAGGGCATTCCGTATGTTCCTTACCGTTATGCCAACGGCGACACCCGGAAACAGCTCCTTGCACGTGCCAAATACATTCTGACAAAACATGCCTCCAAATGGACGAAGTCCCAGCAATGGAGAGCCGACATCATTTTTGAATTTTATCCCGAGCTGAAACACGCGTATGATCTTGCCATGGACCTCACCCGCATATTCAACCAAAAAGTTGATAAGGACACTGCCCGGCTGAATCTTGCCCGATGGTACGACAAAGTGGAGAAAATGGCCGGAGGCCAATTCCGCACTGTTACAGAAACATTCCGCAACCACTATGACACAATCCTGAATTACTTTGTCAACCGTTCCACCAATGCCGGCGCTGAATCTTTCAACGCAAAAGTCAAGGCATTCAGAAGTCAATTCCGAGGCGTTACTGATATCCCATTCTTTCTGTTCAGACTCTCCAAGCTATGCGCCTAAAAAGAATCTCACACTCGGGTAGTTTTTTAACACTTCAACCTGTTTTTTACATTGACCCGTAAAAAAGAGGTGTGTCAAAAGCTTTTTTCTAACACACCTCTTTTTAGTTTTATAGAGATTTAGTTTTTTACTTGATTCTCTTGTATCCATACACAGCCAAGTCACCGAGTTCTTCTTCGATGCGGAGCAGCTGGTTATATTTAGCCATACGATCCGAGCGGCTTAAAGAACCTGTCTTGATTTGTCCGCTGTTAGTAGCTACTGCGATATCAGCGATAGTAGCATCTTCTGTTTCACCTGAACGGTGAGAAGTAACAGTGGTGTATCCATGACGGTGAGCCATTTCGATAGCATTCAATGTTTCGGTCAACGAACCGATTTGGTTTACTTTAATCAGGATAGAGTTGGCACAGCCTTTTTCGATACCCATGGCAAGGAAGTCTACGTTAGTTACGAACAAGTCGTCACCTACCAACTGGCAGCGGTTACCGATGCGTTCTGTTAATTTCTTCCAGCCTTCCCAGTCGTTTTCGCTCATACCGTCTTCGATAGAGTCGATAGGGAACTTGTTAATCAGTTCTTCCAGATAGTTGATTTGTTCTTCAGCGGTACGTTTCTTGCCTTTTTCGCCTTCAAACTTGGTATAATCATAAATACCATCGTGGTAGAATTCAGAAGAAGCGCAGTCCATACCGATCATTACATCTTTGCCCGGTTCGTAGCCTGCGGCCTTGATAGCGGCAAGGATCGAGTTCAGAGCATCTTCGGTACCTTCGAGGTTCGGAGCGAAACCTCCTTCATCACCTACGGCAGTACTCAGACCACGGTCTTTCAAAACCTTCTTCAAGGCATGGAATACTTCAGCACCCATCCGCAGACCTTCTCTGAAAGAAGGAGCACCGACAGGACGAATCATAAATTCCTGGAAGGCGATAGGAGCATCGCTATGTGAGCCACCGTTGATGATGTTCATCATCGGTACAGGCATTACATACGTATTTGTTCCACCGATGTAACGGTATAGAGGAAGATCCAAGTAGTTGGCGGCAGCTTTGGCTACGGCAAGAGATACACCGAGAATAGCGTTGGCACCTAAATTGGATTTAGTCTTAGTGCCGTCTAATGCCAGCATTGTGTAGTCGATACCTCTCTGATTGAGCGAAGACATACCAACCAGTTTCGGAGCGATGATTTTATTTACATTGTCAACCGCTTTTTGTACTCCTTTTCCACCATAGCGTTTTTTATCACCATCGCGAAGCTCCAATGCTTCATGTTCACCTGTGGAAGCACCGGACGGTACAGATGCACGTCCTGTGATGCCGGATTCCAATACTACGTCAACCTCTACTGTGGGATTACCTCTTGAATCGAGAATTTCTCGAGCTACAATTTTTTCAATTTTCATCGTTTCTATTGTTTTTGAATAAGATTTCTGCAAAAGTACGGACTTGACAGGGAGTGAGAAATCACTATAAATAGGTATTCTTTTTGAACCTATTCCCTATATGTCGTTAGTCCGACCTTATACTATAACAATGGGACGATGTTTTTTGTTTGAGTGTGGCGGGGTGAATTTGCAGGATTTTAATCTTCGATAATAACCCCTAACAGTGGAAGCAAATCCATAGCCTGCAAGGAGGTGATGATGGCCCCTTTCAGATCGCTGATGTTAAGCGTGATTCCGCTGATGCGGGAAGTGCGCAAATCTATTCCGCGGAGCGAAGCATGTGAGAAATCGGCTTCTACAAGGTCGCAACCGTCAAAAGCGACAGATGAAAAACGACAGTCGTTTAGAGTCCCGTTGCGGAGCAGGCTGTGTGCGAAACGTACCTGATTCATTTTACTCATGGCGAGGTTGATGTAACCGGCGTTGCAGTCGTGCAGCAGGACATGATTCATTGTTGTTTCAGATAAATTGGTACCCAATAGTTTGCAGGAAATGAATTCTACCCGGTAGAGGGAACTTTCAGCGAAAGAGATGTTGGATAAATCACAGTTTTCGAACCTGACATCCGTCAGTTGGGAAGAACGGAATTTACATTCGCTGAATGTCTGATTTTGGAAAGTGCAGTTCTTGAAACTTTTATAAGATTTGTCGATGCCTTCTTCTTTTCCTTTGCAGAATAAAAGATGAGAGACGGTTTCTTCTCTGTCGAGCCATTCCCGCAGGGGAGTCGTGCTGACTTCCTGTTCCTCCATCATGGGAGGAACTACTCGGACGGGTTTGATTGGGTTTCTTTTCATCATGCCTTTCCCACATATCCGCCGGCTACCACAGCGGCCAATCCTATACCTATACTTATTAATGTATATAGAATAAATGCTCCGTAAAATTCTCCTTTCAATAGAGCTACACCGTCGTTGGAGAATGTGGAGAAAGTGGTGAATCCTCCGCATATACCTGTTGTCAGAAACAAACGGGCTTCGAGTGGAAGATGAAATCGTTCTGAAAGAGCATAAAACAGGCCGATAAGAAAACTACCGAGGAGATTGACGGTGAAAGTAGCCCATGGAAAATGGTAGGGGACAATCCGTTCGTGCATTAACAACTGAATGAGATAACGCAATGCACTGCCTGTGCCTCCACCGATAAAGATATAGATAATTTCTTTACTCATTTGATTGAAAGGTTGATATTATTTGTAGGCGGCTTCGAAATCCTTTTCGAATTGCTCGAAACCTCCGGGATAAACGAGGCTTATTTGTTCAGAAACGGTTGACGAATCATTTTTGTTTTGCAGAGCGGATATGAACTTTTTCAAAATCTCCCGGGGAACGCTCTCTATCCAGAATGTAACGAGCGCATGCGAAAGAATGTAAGAGTATTGCTCGTCCGTCATTTGCTGCTTCATGAATTTGCCTTGGCTACTATTTAAAAATGTAGGTAGGTTTACTTCTCCCAGCATGTACATCGTCCGGACCCTCCCTTGTTCGTATTCGGTAAACGTGTGGCGCACTCCTTTTTTGCCAATGGTGCAATGCTCGAAGTATTCCGACAACCCTTCATTGAGCCAGCTTGGAGGACGTTTGCCGAGAATCTGTGAAACAAAGTGATGACTAAGTTCGTGATAGATGACGGCAAGACTTCTTTCCCGTCCTTTCTCCCGTCCCAGAATGATTGCCTTTTGATGTTTGGGCGAATACATGCCGCTTGCCTTAATAGGTAAAGACACGTTTATGCTTTCTAAGTAATCCATTGCCGCTCTTTTAGTTTCAAATACATATAGTTGAAGACTAAGCGTATCGGGCAGTCCGAATTGTGAATAGAAATTAACCTCATATTGAAGGAACTGTTCAATTTTCTGCCGGTCTTTGTCGGGAAGTGGATCGCCGCCATATTCCACTTTTACGGTTTGCGCACGTAGCAGACTGCAGAAAAAGAAGACCGGGAAGAAAAGGAAAAATATGCGCATGATACGTCTGTTATTTCAGGTTGTGTTGTTTCATATATTTCTTTTTGTCGCGTTTATTCATGTCCTGCATGATAAGGGCATGGTCAATCACGGCCTGATAGATTGTTTTCTCTTCCGGTTTCACGTCTCCTTCTGATGTGCGGAATACGGGTACAAAGTGAGAGTAAGGATATCCGGAAGATAATCCTCCCTTGAATTTATTCTCATCTAAAAAGAAGAAAGAGATGGAAGCACCTGTGGGGCCGGCTTTTCCGATGGCTTGCCCAACTTGTATTTCTTCACCCGGTTCGATAAAATTCTCGCTCATCACCAAGTAAGCGGCAAAAGTCTGATCGGGATGATAGATGAGCAACTGTCGCGGATTTGTTGTTTTACAGGCAATCCCGCTGCGGGTAGCATAGATGGTGTCACCCTGTTTGATGTGAAAGTTCAATGTCTTGAACGGTTCGCGCGGATCGGTTTTCCAAGCTGTCTTTTGATTGTCTTTTACTGGCAAAGCGTATGCTGTCTGAATATTGAAATCTTTAGGAAACCTGCCGCGGTAGAACATATAAGAAGAAGCGCTTTTAAACGGATTGTCGACCTGTGCGTTTTTCTCTATTTTGAATACAGTGTTTTTCCCGTGACTTAAATTATAAGAACGGTCATTGGCCCGATACAGGTAATAGTCACAATAGTCTTCGTTATAATAATTGAGTTCCGTAGCTCCCTGTGCGTCTTTTTCCCATTTTGATTCGATGATACCATAGGGGCGTTCCATTAACTTTCGTATAGACTGGGCGGAAGTATAGCTGGCGGACAGTGTGAAAATCAACAGGGAGATGAATTTAAGGTGTTGTGTCATACTTCTAAATAGTAAAATGTTTATTGATGTGATTGAGATAATAATCTGCAAATATAGAAAGATTATGCAATATTCATATTTAATCCTTTTAATTTATTCACCATAGACACTATATTTTTCTCAGCCTTTGGATTTATTATCTGCTTTATTCTTAAACGTTTATCCCGTTTTTGATTTTGTATTCCTCTATATTTTCTTTATAAAGGAAAACACTACTTGGATTTCCGGTCTATCTTTGCCATACGATTATTAACTAACTCATTTATATCATGAAGAACATGAAAATAGGAACCGCAATAGGGCTTTGCTTGTTGCTCTCTTTTTTCTTCGGCACATCAGCTAAAGCCGAAAGTATCACTTCTCCTGACGGACAATTAAAACTTAATTTCTCTGTCAATACGCAAGGAGAACCGGTGTACGAACTCTCTTATAAAGGAAAAGAAGTAATTAAACCTTCGAAACTGGGATTGGAATTAAAGAATGATTCGGGACTGATGAACGGATTCACGCTGATCGATACAAAAACTGCTACTTTTGACGAAACATGGCAACCTGTGTGGGGAGAGGTGAAATCCATCCGCAACCATTATAATGAAATGGCTGTCACCTTGAATCAAAAGGCACAAGAGCGTAATCTGATTATTTGTTTTCGTCTTTATAATGATGGTTTGGGATTTCGTTATGAATTTCCACAGCAGAAAAATCTGAATTACTTCGTTATCAAAGAAGAACATTCCCAATTTGCTATGGCTGGCGATCATACGGCCTTCTGGATTCCCGGCGATTATGATACACAGGAATATGACTATACCGAATCCAAACTTTCAGAAATTCGCGGATTATTGCAAGGGGCAATCACTGGAAATGCTTCTCAAACACCTTTCTCTCCGACAGGTGTACAAACTTCCCTGCAAATGAAAACGGCTGACGGATTGTATATCAATCTGCATGAAGCCGCTTTGATCGACTATTCTTGTATGCATCTGAATCTGGACGATCAGAACCTGATTTTTGAATCATGGCTGACTCCTGATGCGAAAGGGGATAAGGGGTATATGCAGACTCCCTGCCATTCACCCTGGCGTACGGTGATTGTAAGTGATGATGCCCGTGATATTCTGGCTTCCAAATTGACTTTGAATCTGAATGAGCCTTGCGCTTATGAAGATGTTTCCTGGATTAAGCCGGTGAAATATATCGGAGTGTGGTGGGAAATGATTACCGGAAAAGGTTCTTGGTCGTATACGGATGATGTTTATTCGGTGAAACTTGGACAGACGGATTATTCCCAAACGAAGCCAAATGGACGCCATTCGGCCAACAATGATAAAGTGAAACGTTATATCGATTTTGCTTCAGAACATGGATTTGACCAGATATTGGTGGAAGGCTGGAATGAAGGTTGGGAAGACTGGTTTGGAAATTCGAAGGATTATGTCTTTGATTTCGTCACTCCGTATCCTGATTTTGACGTGAAAATGCTCAATGCGTATGCTAAGGAAAAAGGGGTGAAGCTGATGATGCATCACGAAACTTCTGCTTCTGTACGTAACTACGAACGTCATCTTGATAAAGCATATCAGTTTATGATAGATAACGGGTATAATGCAGTGAAGAGTGGATATGTAGGTAACATTATTCCTCGTGGAGAACATCATTACGGACAGTGGATGAATAATCATTATTTATATGCGGTAGAAAAAGCAGCCGAATATAAGATATGTGTAAATGCTCACGAAGCAACCCGTCCCACAGGATTATGCCGTACCTACCCGAATCTGATTGGTAACGAATCGGCTCGTGGCACGGAATATGAAGCTTTTGCAGGCAACAAACCGTTCCATACCACTTTGCTTCCTTTCACCCGTCTGATTGGCGGACCGATGGATTATACGCCGGGTATTTTTGATACCAAACTTTCTTTCCTGTCGGGCGATCACAGCTTTGTACGTACTACTTTGGCTAAACAATTAGCGCTTTATGTAACTATGTACAGTCCTTTGCAAATGGCAGCCGACCTTCCGGAAAGTTACGAACGCCACATGGATGCCTTTCAATTCATCAAAGAGGTAGCTGTTGATTGGGATGACAGCAAATATCTGGAAGCAGAACCGGGCGATTTTATCACGGTTGCCCGTAAAGCAAAAGGCACTGATAACTGGTTTGTAGGCGGCATTACCGATGAAAATCCCCGTACCTCTACTTTTGCACTTGATTTTCTCGAACCGGGAAAACAATATGTAGCCACTCTTTATGCTGACGGAAAAGATGCGGACTTTGAAAAGAATCCGACCTCTTATCAGATAAAAAAAGGATTGGTGACAAACAAGAATAAGATGTCTGTAAAGCTGGCACGCAGCGGAGGATTTGCGGTAAGTCTGATAGAAGCAACTCCCGCCGATTTGAAAACAATCAGGAAATGGAAATAAGATTCAGGTAAAAAGATTGTTTACGGATTCCTCGTTTTTTAATAAATATTAGTTGTGCTTCGCAAAGAAAACTAAAACTTTGCGGAGTACTTTTTTTATAGGACGAATTCTTTTTTGTACTTTTGCGCCATCTTTTTTAAAACATCATCAATAAAGAGAACAACATGGGAGGTTTTTTCGGAACAGTCTCGAAAACTAGTTGCGTGACTGATTTATTCTATGGCACAGATTATAACTCACATCTGGGTACCAAGCGAGGAGGACTCGCAACATACAGTGAGGAAAAAGGGTTTATCCGCTCTATTCACAATTTGGAAAGTACTTATTTCCGAACCAAATTTGAAGGAGAACTAGACAAATTTAAAGGAAACGCCGGCATCGGCATCATTAGCGACACAGACGCACAACCTATCATCATCAATTCTCATCTCGGGCGCTTCGCCATTGTCACAGTCGCTAAAATAGTCAATATCCAGGAATTGGAAGAAGAACTTCTCAGTCAAAACATGCACTTCGCCGAACTTAGTTCGAGCAATACCAATCAGACGGAGCTTATCGCATTACTTATTATACAAGGTAGAACCTTTGCTGAGGGTATCGAAAATGTGTTTAATCACATTAAAGGTTCTTGCTCTATGCTGCTCCTGACGGAAGATGGTAGCATTATCGCTGCCCGTGACCGTTGGGGACGTACTCCGGTAGTGATTGGAAAGAAAGACGGTGCTTATGCTGCGACGAGCGAATCGTCCAGCTTCCCGAATCTGGATTATGAGATTGAGCGATATTTAGGTCCCGGCGAGATTGTCCGCATGTATGACGATCACATCGACCAGCTTCGCAAACCCAATGAGGATATGCAAATTTGCTCGTTCCTGTGGGTGTACTACGGTTTCCCGACTTCTTGCTATGAAGGAAAGAATGTGGAAGAAGTGCGTTTCACCAGCGGATTGAAAATGGGGCAGACTGATGAATCGGAAGTAGACTGTGCCTGTGGTATTCCTGATTCGGGAGTGGGTATGGCTTTAGGATATGCCGAAGGAAAGGGAGTTCCCTATCATCGTGCTATCTCGAAATATACACCAACGTGGCCCCGCAGCTTTACTCCCAGCAATCAGGAGATGCGTTCGCTGGTAGCCAAGATGAAGCTGATTCCAAACCGTGCAATGTTGCAAAATAAACGTTTGTTGTTCTGTGACGATTCTATTGTGCGGGGAACTCAATTGCGTGATAACGTGAAGATTCTGTATGATTATGGAGCAAAGGAGGTACACATGCGTATCGCTTGTCCGCCATTGATTTACGCTTGTCCGTTTGTCGGTTTCTCGGCTTCCAAAAATGCATTGGAGTTGATAACCCGCCGCATTATCAAGGAACTGGAAGGTGATGAAAATAAGAATTTGGAGAAATATGCCACTACCGGTTCTCCGGAATACGAAAAGATGGTTAGTATTATTGCCGAGCGTTTCGGACTTAGTTCATTGAAGTTTAACACGCTGGAAACGTTGATTGAGGCTATCGGATTACCTAAATGCAAAGTATGTACACATTGTTTTGATGGCAGCAGCCACTTTTAAAGCAGTAAAATAGGATATTTAAATATCCGGATAAAAGTATACAATAAAAAAGAGCCGTGAATTGCTTTGTAATTCACGGCTCTTTTTTTACCTTTACGGCACTATAAACTATCAATTTGTAAATTGTAATTAGTAACTTGTAATTAAAACAATATGACTTTAGTAGACAGATTTTTAAAGTATGTAAGCTTCGATACACAATCTGATGAATCGACTGGGCTTACTCCAAGTACTCCGAAGCAGATGATTTTTGCTGAATACTTGAAAAAGGAGTTGGAATCTTTGGGATTGGAAGATATTGCTTTGGATGAGCATGGCTATCTTTTTGCTACACTTCCGGCCAATATAGATAAAGAAGTACCCACTATCGGATTTATTGCCCACATGGATACAAGTCCTGATATGAGTGGTAAAGATGTCACTCCGCGGATTGTGGAAAAGTATGATGGCTCGGATATTGTGCTTTGTGCTGAAGAGAATGTGATTCTTTCTCCATCGCAATTCCCGGAATTGTTGGATCATAAGGGGGAAGACTTGATTGTAACCAACGGAAAGACGTTGCTCGGTGCCGATGACAAAGCCGGTATTGCGGAAATTGTATCTGCGGTGGTTTATCTGAAGGAACATCCTGAAATCAAGCACGGTAAAATCCGTATTGGTTTTAATCCTGACGAAGAAATCGGTGAAGGTGCTCATAAATTCGATGTAGAGAAATTCGGTTGCGAATGGGGATATACGATGGATGGAGGTGAAGTAGGGGAGTTGGAATTTGAAAACTTTAATGCCGCTGCCGCAAAAGTAACCTTTAAAGGACGTAATGTGCATCCGGGATATGCCAAGAATAAGATGATTAACTCTATCTATCTTGCCAATCAGTTTATCATGATGCTTCCCTCACAGGAAAGGCCGGAACATACGACCGGCTATGAAGGATTTTATCATTTGATCGGTATTCAGGGGGATGTGGAGCAAAGTACTGTGTCTTATATCATCCGCGATCATGACCGTGCAAAATTTGAGAACCGCAAAAAAGAGATGGAACGTCTGGTAGCTCAAATGAACGCTGAACATGGAGCTGGTACAGTGACGCTCGAACTGCGCGACCAGTATTATAATATGCGTGAGAAAATAGAACCGGTAATGCATATCATTGATACTGCTTTCGCAGCTATGGAAGCTGTTGGTGTAAAGCCGAACGTAAAACCGATTCGTGGAGGTACGGATGGTGCGCAGCTTTCTTTCAAAGGATTGCCTT
The DNA here is from genome assembly GCF_009193295.2 of Bacteroides luhongzhouii. NCBI lineage: Bacteria > Pseudomonadati > Bacteroidota > Bacteroidia > Bacteroidales > Bacteroidaceae > Bacteroides > Bacteroides luhongzhouii. The sequence goes on from NZ_CP059973.1 coordinate 3,175,199, forward strand.
GTCCGAATATCTTTGCCGGTGGTCTGAATTTCCACGGACGTTATGAATTCGTGCCTATCCAGAACATGGAAAAAGCCATGAAGGTTATCGTGAAAATAGCTGAACTGGTAGCTTCCAAATAAAAAGTAGTAAGCACCAGTAATACTTAAAATTTAATATTTGATTAATCTTAATACTTTAAAATAATGAAAACCACTCCGTTTACAGAGAAACATATCATACTCGGTGCTAAAATGCACGAGTTTGCAGGTTATAATATGCCTATTGAGTACTCTGGTATCATTGATGAACACCTGACTGTTTGTCAAAGTGTCGGTGTATTTGATGTGTCGCACATGGGAGAATTTTGGGTGAAAGGTCCACATGCATTAGCCTTTCTGCAGAAAATAACTTCCAATAATGTGGCGGCACTGGCTCCGGGAAAAATACAATATACTTGTTTTCCAAATGAAGAGGGAGGTATTGTAGATGATTTGCTGGTATATCAGTATGAACCGGAAAAATACATGCTGGTAGTTAACGCTGCCAATATGGAAAAAGACTGGAACTGGTGTGTTTCTCACAATACGGAGGGAGCTGAGTTGGAAAACTCTTCGGACAACATAGCTCAACTCGCTATACAGGGTCCGAAGGCTATTCTGGCTCTGCAAAAGTTGACGGACATTGATCTTGCTTCTATTCCATATTATACATTTAAAGTTGGAACGTTTGCAGGTGAAGAGAACGTGATAATCTCCAATACGGGGTATACCGGTGCGGGCGGCTTCGAACTCTATTTCTATCCGTCTGCTGCTGATAATATATGGAAAGCCGTTTTTGAAGCTGGTGAGGAATTCGGTATTAAACCTATCGGTTTGGGAGCTCGTGATACACTTCGATTGGAAATGGGCTTCTGTTTGTATGGTAATGACTTGGATGATACTACTTCTCCGATAGAAGCCGGCCTGGGCTGGATTACTAAGTTTGTGGAAGGTAAGGATTTTATCAACCGTCCGCTGCTGGAAAAGCAGAAAACGGAAGGTGTTACCCGTAAATTGGTTGGTTTTGAAATGATTGACCGCGGGATTCCCCGCCACGGTTATGAATTGGTGAATGCTGAAGGCGAGCAAGTGGGAGTGGTTACTTCCGGTACAATGTCGCCTACTCGTAAGATTGGTATCGGTATGGGATATGTAAAGCCGGAATATAGTAAGGTGGGCACAGAAATCTGTATTGATATGCGTGGCCGAAAATTGAAAGCCGTGGTAGTGAAGCCTCCTTTTAGAAAATAAGAAATAAGCTTGTTGTTGTGTATAGCCCCGGATAAGTCTCGACTCTATCCGGGGCTAACTTATTTTATGGTGGTTATTGTAAAACATATCTATAGATATGTTGTTTATTCCATAGAAATAATATAATTTTGTCATCAAATACGATGAAATAATGTCTCAATTACCTACTCTTATAGCTGACCTTGCACTGATATTGATCTGTGCCGGTGTTATGACTTTGTTGTTTAAGAAGTTGAAGCAACCTCTGGTCTTGGGATATGTAGTTGCCGGATTCCTGGCAAGTCCGCATATGCCGTATACTCCTTCAGTGATGGATACTGCCAATATTAAGACATGGGCAGATATTGGTGTCATTTTCTTACTGTTTGCTCTTGGTTTGGAATTTAGTTTTAAGAAGATTGTCAAGGTGGGTGGTTCTGCCGTCATAGCTGCCTGTACCATCATTTTTTGTATGATTTTGTTGGGTATAGGGGTCGGTATGGGCTTTGGCTGGCACCGGATGGACAGTCTGTTTTTGGGTGGTATGATTGCGATGTCGTCTACTACTATTATTTATAAAGCTTTTGATGATTTGGGATTAAGGAAGAAGCAGTTTACGGGATTGGTGTTAAGCATTTTGATTTTGGAAGATATTTTAGCCATTGTATTAATGGTAATGCTTTCCACTATGGCGGTCAGCCATAATTTTGAAGGGACCGAAATGTTGGAAAGTATCGGTAAATTATTGTTTTTCCTTATCCTGTGGTTTGTTGTCGGCATTTATCTGATTCCTGAATTCTTAAAGCGCTGCCGGAAATTGATGGGAGAGGAGACTTTGCTTATTGTGTCGTTGGCACTTTGCTTTGGTATGGTAGTGATGGCAGCTCATACAGGTTTCTCTGCTGCATTTGGTGCATTTATTATGGGCTCTATTTTGGCGGAAACGATTGAAGCGGAATCCATAGATCGGCTGGTGAAGCCTGTTAAGGATCTTTTCGGAGCTATCTTTTTCGTATCGGTCGGCATGATGGTAGAGCCGGCAATGATTGTAGAATATGCTATTCCTATTATAGTAATTACTTTGGCTGTCATTTTGGGGCAGTCAGTTTTTGGAACTTTTGGTGTTATACTCTCCGGGAAACCGTTAAAGACAGCTATGCAATGTGGCTTTAGTTTAACGCAGATTGGTGAATTTGCATTTATTATTGCTTCTTTGGGAGTCTCCTTGCATGTAACGAGTGATTTTCTGTATCCGATAGTAGTAGCAGTCTCTGTCATTACTACTTTCCTGACTCCTTATATGATTCGTCTTGCCGAGCCGGCTTCTACTTTTGTAGATGCGCATCTTCCGGAATCATGGAAAAAAATGATGATGCGTTACTCCTCCGGTTCGCAAACTGCACTTAATCACGAGAATTTGTGGAAGAAGCTAATCTTGTCAATGGCACGTATTACAATCGTTTATTCAATTGTCAGTATATCGATTGTTGCACTCTCTTTTCGTTTTGTCGTGCCATTCTTTAAAGAGAATCTGCCTCACTTCTGGGCATCGTTATTAGGAGCAGTATTTATCATTCTGTGTATCGCTCCTTTCTTGCGTGCCATTATGGTGAAGAAAAACCATTCGGTCGAATTTATGACTTTATGGCATGATAGTCGTGCCAACCGTGCGCCGCTGGTATCAACAATCGTGATTCGTATTATGATAGCAGCACTTTTTGTCATCTTTGTTATTTCCGGATTATTTAAGGCGTCTATTGGGTTGATTATTGGCGTGGCCGTACTTGTTGTTTTGCTGATGGTATGGTCTCGCCGCCTGAAGAGGCAATCGATATTGATTGAACGTCGCTTTTTTCAGAATCTTCGTTCCAGAGATGTACGTGCAGAGTATTTGGGAGAGAAAAAACCGGAATATGCCGGGCGTTTGTTGTCACATGATTTACATCTTGCTGATATGGAAATTCCGGGTGAATCCTGCTGGGCAGGAAAGACATTGATGGAGCTGAATCTGGGAAAGAAGTTTGGAGTTCATGTGGCTTCTATCCTTCGCGGAAAGAGGCGTATTAATATTCCGGGCGGTTCTGTCCGGTTATTCCCAATGGATAAGATACAGGTGATAGGGACAGATGAACAATTGAACGTCTTTAATGAAGCGATGCAAAATGGAGCGAAGATAGACTGGGAGGTCTATGAAAAAAGTGAAATGGCTTTGAAGCAGTTTATTATTGACAGTGATTCTGTTTTTCTGGGTAAAACGATTCGTGAATCGGGCATTCGCGACAAATATCATTGCATGATAGCGGGCGTTGAGAGTGAAGACGGCACGTTGATGGTTCCCGATGTAAATGCTCCGCTCAAAGAAGGTGATGTTGTTTGGGTGGTAGGTGAAAAAGAGGATGTGTACCAATTAGTCGATCAAAAAAACGAAAAAGTGCAAGCCGGATAAGAATGGAATACTTATTTTTGCAACGATAAAAACTTAAAATAATAATATCATGAAGAGTGATCCGAAAGAATGTCTGTATTGCCAGAACAATGAAACGTTGCATAATCTGATGATTGAGATTGCGCAATTGAGTGTGTCACGTGTGTTCCTGTTTAAAGAACAAACATATCGTGGACGTTGTCTTGTTGCTTACAAAGAACATGTGAACGATTTAAATGAATTGAGTGATGAAGACCGTAATGCTTTTATGGCAGATGTAGCGCGTGTCACTCGTGCCATGCAAAAAGCTTTCCAACCGGAAAAGATTAATTATGGTGCTTACTCAGATAAATTGTCTCATCTGCATTTTCATTTAGCGCCTAAATATGTGGATGGACCTGATTATGGAGGTATATTCCAAATGAACCCGGGAAAGGTTTATCTGACTGACGCAGAATATCAGGAATTGATTGATGCTGTTAAAGCAAATCTATAAATAGAAATATGGAGTTCATCTTGAATTCTATTTTCTCTTTATATCATATTTGTATAACGTCCAATGGTAAGATTACTATCTTAGCAGTCAAAAAGAAACAGTCCCTTCCATGTATAATTGCATACGGGGAAGAGTCTGTTTTATAACCAAAATTGTAGCCGGAAGTCCAGTGTAGAGTTGTGTGTGGCCGGCGTATTATTAGTGTTTAAAAACAATGATGAACGGTGAACAAACTATGCTATATCCGCAGGCTTGTTCACCGTTCATTGTTGAATCTGTGATGTATTTTCCGTTATTTATCCTCTTCTTCAAAATCGAAATCAAAGTCAAAATCATCCATGAATTCCGGGGTTGTAAATTCTTCCAGTTCCCGGCGATCTTTCTTGGTCGGGCGTCCGGTTCCACGTGCACGATCTACGAATCCGCTGATTTTACTCATTTCAAGCAGCTCATATTGATCGGGAGTAGTTACGTTTTCCATCATTTCCGATACGAGCTTGGCACCTACACGTTTTTCAATAGTTTGTAATACCTTGAATGAGTAGGTGATAGGCGGTTTCTTCACTTGAATAACGTCTCCCGGTTTTATCATGCGGGCAGCTTTGACCAGAGAACCGTTGATGGTAATTCGTCCTTTTTTGCAGGCTTCTGCTGCAATCGTACGTGTTTTGAAGATGCGGACAGCCCACATCCATTTATCTATTCTTGCTTCGGCCATTTTAGTTAGTTATTTAGTGATAAGTAATTCGTTGGTTAGTATCTCAGTTGACGTTGTCATTTATCGCTAACCGTTCATTGCTATCTTTATTTTTATAGGACTAGTCCATTATTTTTTATTGAACTGGTTCATCGTGATGTCAATGCCGGCGAGGCAGAAACTTTTTATAATTTCTCCTGCCATCTCCAGTCTTTCATCCATTGTTTTCCAATCTTCGTCAGTGAAGTGTCCGAGTACATAATCAACCTGTCCGCCACGTGGAAAATCATTTCCGATACCAAACCGCAGTCGGGCATAGTTTTGAGTACCCAAAGTAGCGGCGATATGCTTCAACCCATTATGCCCTGCATCACTCCCTTTTCCTTTTAGGCGTAAAGTACCAAAGGGAAGAGCCAGATCATCTACTATGATCAGTACATTTTCCAATGGAATATTTTCTTTCTGCATCCAATAGCGAACGGCCAGTCCGCTCAGGTTCATAAAAGTTGATGGCTTAAGCAGAATTAACTGGCGTCCTTTGATAGAAAAGCTGGTAGTGAATCCATATCGTCCATCCATAAAAGGAGGAGCGTTATTGATTCTGGCCAATGCTTCTACTGCCATGAATCCGATATTATGTCGGGTTTCATGATATTCGGGACCAATGTTTCCCAGTCCGACAACTAAGTATTTTATCATCGTTTTTCCGTAAAACAGTTCATTAATATAGAAAGAGAAACGCAGATTAATACAAATTAATGCAGACTGAACATCTGCTTTAATCTGCATTAATCTGCGTTTGAAGTATATCTCTTTACAGGGATAATCTCAATTACTTACCAGCGGCGGCTGCTGCACCTCTTGCTGCACGAGTCAACTTAACAGCACATACAACGGCTTCTTTAGCACTGATCAGTTCAAGACCTTCGAAGCTCAGTTCGCCAACTTTAACAGTCTTACCCAATCCCAGGTGAGAAACGTTAACGATCAACTTTTCAGGAATTACATTGTACAAAGCTTTCACTTTGATCTTACGCATTTGCAGTGCAAGTTTACCACCGGCTTTCACACCTTCTGCAAGACCTTCCAACTGTACAGGAACTTCCATTACGATAGGTTTAGCTTCATCGATTTGGTAGAAGTCAACGTGCAGGATAGTATCTTTTACCGGGTGGAACTGAATATCTTTCAGGATAGCGTTTACTTTTTTGCCATCGATAATCAGGTCTACAACGTAGATGTGCGGAGTGTAAACCAAGTTACGAAGTCCTTCGTTAGTCACTGTGAAGTGAACTACTTCATTACCTCCGTAAAGTACACAAGGTACACCACCATTCTTACGAATTTCTTTCAAAGCTCTTGCTTGTTCAGAAGAGCGTTCTGCAATTGTTCTTGCAGTTCCTTTTACTTCAATTGATTTCATTTCTTTAAAAAATTGTGTTACTCTAAATTAAGTTAGTTTGCTTAATTCACCATCACACGATGTGGATTATCACACGATGTTGCAAAAAAGCGGTGCAAAAGTACATCTTTTTTTTGAAATATCAAAGAGTTACTTTCTTAAAAGTCAATATCAATCTTAATTTCGCTCTCCAATTTGTTTTCCTGAGCTTCTTCGATTGCTTTCCGTTCACTTTCTTCATCAGCTTCGATATTCAGGCGGGCAATATATTCGTTCGCGTCGTTGCACTCAATGAAATTGACTGCTTCTTCGAGTCCTGCCATAAACTTCTGAAAGTCCTCCCTGTATAGGAAGATTTTGTGTTTCTCGAAACTAACTTGAGAATCATCACCTTCTCCCGTTATCACTTTTTTGCTCTCTGTAATAGCCAGGAACATTTCATCTTTACGATTCTTTTTTACGTCGAGGTAATAGATGCGTTTACCTGCTTTAATGGACTTGGAGAATACGATCTCCTTATCATTCATGTCTGCGCTCATTTTCTTTTTTAAATCTTCCATATCTTTCGGTCCGTTTATAATCGGCTTCAAAATTGGATATTTTTTTTAAACTGTCAAAAGAAAAAGCGCAGAGAATCAAATACTGCATTAAAAAATGTGATTTATTAGTGGAAACTCATTAAAAATATCTACTTTTGCAGTTCGATAACAACAGTATTAATTTGAATTATGATCAACAGAGTTCTTATTCGTCTTAAGATTATACAGATAGTATATGCCTATTATCAGAATGGCAGCAAAAATCTAGACTCAGCGGAGAAAGAGTTATTCTTTAGTCTTTCAAAGGCGTATGACCTTTACAACTATTTGTTAATGCTGATGATAGCATTGACAGAGTATGCACAAAAACGTATCGATACGGCAAAAGCTAAATTGGCACCTACGAAAGAGGAATTGTATCCTAATAGGAAATTCGTAGATAACAAGTTTATTGCTCAATTGGAAGTCAATAAGCAATTGGTCGATTTTATAGCTAATCAGAAAAGAACCTGGACAAACGACCAGGACTTTATCAAAGAGCTTTATGAGAAAATTGTAGAAACCGATATCTATAAAGATTATATGGCTTCTGATGACAACTCATATGAGGCTGATCGTGAATTGTGGAGAAAAATCTATAAGACATACATCTTTAATAATGATTCTCTCGACCAGGTATTGGAAGACCAGAGTTTGTATTGGAATGATGATAAAGAAATTGTGGACACATTCGTCTTGAAAACAATCAAACGCTTTGATGAAAAGAAGGGCGCCAACCAGGAACTGCTTCCGGAATTTAAGGATGACGAAGATCAGGAGTTTGCACGTCGTCTGTTCCGTCGTACTATTTTGAATTCTGACTATTACCGTCATTTGGTTAGTGAGAATACAAAAAACTGGGATCTGGACCGTATCGCATTTATGGATGTAATCATTATGCAGACTGCATTAGCAGAAATTCTTAGTTTCCCGAACATTCCGGTCAGTGTTTCGTTAAATGAATATGTAGAGATTGCAAAGTTATATAGCACCGCTAAAAGCGGTAGCTTTATCAACGGCACGCTGGATGGAATAGTTAATCAATTAAAAAAAGAAGGTAAGTTGACTAAAAACTGATACCTTTGTCCATATAGTAGAAACTAAAACAGATTATTTATGAACGTATTGACTGTATTATTGCAAGCTCCTGCCAGTGCTGCCGGAGGTGGAAGTATGATGTGGATCATGCTGGTAGCTATGTTTGTTATCATGTATTTCTTTATGATCCGTCCTCAAAATAAGAAGCAAAAAGAAATAGCTAATTTCCGTAAATCTCTTCAGGTAAATCAGAATGTGATTACTGCAGGTGGTATCCATGGAACAATCAAGGAAATTACTGACGACTATATAGTACTTGAGATTGCTTCTAATGTAAAGATTAAAATAGACAAGAATTCTATATTCGCTGATGCTTCAGCGGCTAGCAATCAATCTAAATAAATAGTTGGTAAATAAATGCCTATGTTTGATCGTAGGAATGTAAAATATACATATTTAAAACTATCTAAGAGAATTAAGGATTTTCTGCTCAGTGATAAGAGCAGAGAGTTCTTAATTTTTTTATTTTTCTTCTTGATAGCCGGTGGATTCTGGTTGCTTCAGACGCTTAATAATGACTATGAAGCGGAGTTTTCTATTCCGGTGCGAATGAAAGATCTTCCTAACAATGTAGTGTTGACTTCGGAACCTCCTTCCGAACTTCGTGTCAGAGTGAAAGATAAAGGAACAGTGCTTCTCAATTATATGTTGGGGAAGAGTTTCTTTCCAGTCAATCTAGGTTTTCTTGATTATAAAGGAAAAGATAATCATGTGAAGATTTATGCTTCCGATTTTGAGAAAAAAATATTAAGCCAACTGAATGTGTCCTCCAAAATTCTATCGATCAAGCCTGATACATTAGAATATATCTATTCCGAAGGAAAGTCCAAGCTGGTTCCTGTTCGTTTTCAGGGAAAAGTCACGGCTGGACTTCAATATTATGTATCAGATACAATTTGTAATCCGGACTCTGTATTGGTTTATGCTCCGGAAGGAATTTTGGATACTATCACAACTGCATATATTCAAAATATAACTTTGGAGAATATATCCGATACAACCCGGCGACGAATTCCGCTGACTTCGGAAAGAGGAGTGAAGTTTGTTCCGGCTTCGGTAGAAATGACTTTCCCGGTGGATATTTATACGGAGAAAACGGTCGAAGTGCCATTACATGGAGTTAATTTTCCGGCAGATAAGGTGTTGCGTACTTTTCCTTCCAAAGTTCAGATTACTTTTCAAGTGGGGTTAAAACGGTTCCGCAGTATAAAAGCAAGCGATTTTATCATCAATATCTCTTATGAAGAATTGCTGAAGCTTGGCTCTGATAAATATACGGTTAAATTGAAGTCGGTTCCAAGTGGAATAAATCAGATACGTATTGTTCCCGAGCAAGTGGACTTCCTGATAGAACAAATTACTTCTAATGGCGATTAAAATTGGCATAACCGGTGGCATTGGTAGTGGAAAAAGTGTTGTTTCCAGACTACTCGGAATAATGGGAATATCTGTCTATATATCAGATATAGAAGCAAAGCGCATCACACAGACAGATCCGGTGATTCGCCGGGGGCTTTGTGACCTGGTTGGTCAGGATATGTTTCAGAGTGGAGAGTTGAATCGTCCTCTATTGGCATCCTATATGTTCGGTCATCCGGATCGCGTGCAGAAAGTGAATGCGATTATTCATCCGCAAGTGAAAGAAGATTTTCGCCAATGGGCTGCCCGGTTGGAAAGCGAACAGTTGGTGGGTATGGAGTCTGCTATACTTGTAGAAGCTGGTTTTAAGAATGAAGTTGATTTTCTGGTTATGGTATATGCACCGCTGGAAGTGAGAGTGGGACGTGCTGTAAAGCGGGATTGTTCGTCAAGAGAACTGGTGATGAAGCGTATTGAAGCTCAAATGAGTGATGAAGTTAAGAGAGGGCATGCCGATTTCGTGATAGTAAATGATGATGAAACACCGTTAATTCCACAGGTTTTGAAGCTTATTTCTTTGCTATCTAAAAATAATCATTACCTTTGCTCCGCAAAAAAATAATTAATAAATAAAAAGATATATACTATGTTGAAGACTATCTTGTCTATCTCAGGTAAACCGGGATTATACAAACTTATTTCGCAAGGAAAAAATATGTTGATTGTTGAATCAGTCAATGCAGAAAAGAAACGTTTCCCCGCTTATGGTAATGAAAAAATTATCTCTTTGGCAGATATAGCAATGTACACGGACGATGCAGAAGTTCCTTTGTATGATGTGCTGGAGTCAATAAAAGAGAAAGAAAAATCAGCGCAGGCTTCTATTGATCCGAAAAAAGCTACTCCCGAACAATTGCGTGAATACTTGGCTGAGGTATTACCTAACTTTGATCGTGAACGTGTATACGTAGCCGATATCAAGAAATTGGTTGCTTGGTATAACATCTTGATCTCTAATGGAATTACAGAATTCAAACCGGAAGGAGAAGTTCAGGAAGAAGCAGCTGCAGAATAATCTGTATCGTTTATTCAATCGAAATAGCAAACATGATAATCATTTAGGATGGTTATCATGTTTTTTTTGTATAAACACTTGTGAGTTCAAGAAAAAATTAGTATTATTTGGGTAATGTTTTATTAAAATAAATATCTTCTACTTATATTGTAAATAATGATGCTTTTTATGTATCTTTGTGGCTGTTCGCCATTCTTGGGAATATTGGTGTGAATGGTGATAGAAATAAAGAACAAAAGCGTTATAAAGATATTATTCAAGACTTGAGACCTAGACAATATTTGAGACTACTTAGGAATAATGTTCAAACGCTCGTGCTCTGCCACATATGTAAATATATGGCATTGAACATTGGTTGTGTGTAGCATAATTTAGTTGGTAGATGTCTAAGGCGTTGAGGGGGATGATAATTGTGTAGTAAGTTCCCACGCTTTTTTATTTTTTAATAGCCTTCTAGGGGAGCAGTTGGTTTTTGATGTTGGGTATGGAGACAATAACAAATAAAGAAGTAAGCGTCCGTTTGGACAATGAAAAAGGGATATTATGCCTGGCAGGTTTGTTGGCAGGTACAATGGTATTCCTTTATGATTCACAGGGAGAGCTAAGAGGCAAGTATAAATTTTCTTTGCCTTCATTGACTATGGAAATACCCCAACAGGGCACTTATGTTTTGGTGATGAGTCATCCGAACTGTCAACCAGAAGTCCGGAGGATTACATATTCAGGGATATAAAAAATGTCGGTATGCTTATAAAAAGCATACCGGCATTCTATTTAAATGGAGACTTTTTAATTTCTGAATACTAATCCGTCTCCGTCGGCATCAACGATAATTGCTTTGCTTCGGTCTACTTCCTGAGATAGTAACTTCTTGGATAGATCATTCAGCAGATAGCGTTGAATAGCTCTCTTCACGGGACGAGCTCCAAATTCCGGATCATAACCCACTTGCGATAAGAAGTTCAATGCTCCTTCTGTCAATTGCAGTTCCACTCCGTTTTCAGCAAGCATTTTCTGTACTCCCTTTATTTGTAAAAGCACAATTTGCTTGATTTCTTTTTCGTTCAATGGTAAGAACATAATCGTTTCATCAATACGGTTCAGGAATTCTGGACGAATTGTCTTTTTCAACATATTCATCACTTCCTTCTTCGTTTCTTCGATTACTTCTTCCTTATTGGAACCATGCAACTTCTCCATCTGACTTTGTATATAAGAACTACCCATATTTGAAGTCATGATGATAATGGTATTTTTGAAGTTGACCACCCTTCCTTTATTGTCAGTCAGTCGTCCGTCATCCAATACCTGTAACAGAATATTAAATACATCCGGATGAGCCTTTTCTATTTCGTCAAACAGGACAACAGAGTACGGTTTCCGTCGTATCGCTTCTGTCAACTGACCGCCTTCATCGTATCCAACGTATCCCGGAGGCGCTCCGACTAAACGGGAGACACTATGCTTTTCCTGATACTCACTCATATCGATACGAGTCATCATCGTTTCGTCATCAAACAGGAACTCCGCCAATGCCTTTGCCAATTCGGTTTTACCTACACCGGTGGTTCCCAAGAAGATAAATGATCCGATCGGACGTTTCGGATCTTGTAATCCGGCACGACTACGGCGCACAGCATCTGCCACCGCTTCAATCGCTTCGTCCTGACCAATTACACGTTGATGAAGTTCTTCTTCCAAGTGCAACAGTTTATCTTTTTCACTTTGCAGCATCTTGCTGACAGGGATACCAGTCCAGCGGGAAACAACATCAGCAATATCTTCAGCGTCTACCTCCTCCTTAATCATGGCTTTATCGCCTTGCATATCACGCAGTTGCTTTTGAGTATCTTCTATTTCTTTATCCAAAGCCTGAAGTTTACCATAACGGATTTCGGCTACTTTACCATAATCGCCTTCACGTTCGGCTTTTTCTGCTTCAAATTTAAGATTCTCTATCTCAACCTTGTTCTGCTGGATTTTATCCATCAGCGTTTTCTCACTTTGCCATTTAGCTTTAAAGGACTTTTCCTGTTCTTTGAGCTCGGCAAGTTCCTTACCGATGATTTCCAGTTTCGGTTTATCGTTTTCGCGTTTGATAGCTTCACGCTCAATTTCCAACTGCTTGATTTTACGGGAAATCTCATCCAGTTCTTCAGGAACAGAATCTACCTCCATACGCAGTTTGGCTGCGGCTTCGTCCATCAGGTCAATGGCTTTATCCGGCAGGAAACGGTCGGTGATGTAACGGCTACTCAATTCGACGGCTGCAATGATTGCGTCATCTTTGATACGTACGTGATGATGGTTTTCGTAACGTTCTTTCAATCCACGAAGGATGGAAATGGTACTCAAGTTATCCGGTTCGTCCACTTGCACGATTTGGAAACGACGCTCCAATGCTTTATCCTTTTCGAAGTATTTTTGATACTCGTCGAGGGTTGTTGCTCCAATGGAACGTAGTTCTCCACGAGCTAAGGCGGGCTTTAGAATGTTGGCGGCATCCATGGCACCTTCACCTTTTCCGGCACCTACCAGTGTATGAATTTCATCAATAAACAGAATAATATCACCTTCTGATTTCTTCACCTCATTGACAACCGATTTCAATCGTTCTTCAAATTCACCTTTATATTTTGCACCGGCAACCAGTGCTCCCATATCCAGTGAATAAACTTGTTTGTTTTTTAGATTTTCGGGTACATCTCCACGAAGAATACGATGTGCTAACCCTTCTACGATGGCCGTCTTACCGGTACCCGGTTCACCAATCAGAATCGGGTTATTCTTTGTACGGCGGCTCAATATCTGTAATACCCGGCGGATTTCTTCATCGCGTCCGATTACGGGATCCAGTTTTCCGCTACGGGCAGCTTCGTTCAGGTTGATAGCATATTTTTCCAATGATTGATAAGTATCTTCACTGGATTGTGATGTTACCTTTTCTCCTTTTCTCAATTCGCTGATAGCATTGCGCAATTCTTTTTCTGTCATACCAGCATCTTTCAAGATCGTGGAGACGGTACTCTTAACAGTCAGCAATGCCAATATGATAGGCTCCAATGAAACAAACTCGTCGCCCATTTCTTTAGAGTACTGTGTTGCTTTCTGCAAAACTTCGTTGGATTCACGACTTAGGTACGGTTCTCCGCCAGATACTTTTGGCAGTGAATCGATTTGCTTGTCGACCACGAGAGCTACCTGTTGTCCGTTTATACCAAGTTTTTGGAAGATAAAATTAGTGACGTTTTCGCCTACCTTCATTACTCCCTGCATGATGTGGACAGGTTCAATGGCTTGTTGCCCCCGGCTTTGTACCAGGTTTACGGCCTCCTGTACCGCTTCTTGAGATTTAATGGTAAAATTGTTAAAGTTCATATCTTTGTTCTCCTTTCTTATTTCATGTTTTTAATAACACCTAAAAGGGCGCAAAAGATTTGCCAAGTATAAAAATATGACAAAATAGCATGAGTATTAAGGAGTTAAAGGACAAAATGACCTTTTTTATCTGGGAGGAATGACGAATTTGCTATAAAATATCATTTGTTATATGTTGTGTATATTAGAGTAATCTTAATCTGTGATGAAAGAAAATAAATATTGAAAAGTGGATAAATAAAAGTATTGTAGTATCTTTATCCGCTGTAATAATATATAAGGTATATGAGTGATAAGCCCCAAATAAAACTTTCTGAAACAGTGGTGTTGATTGACGCTGCTTTCTTGAATTTTGTAATAACAGATATAAAAGGATATTTTGAAAAGACTTTGCATCGTTCTTTACAAGAGATAGACCTCTCGAAGTTGACCACCTATATGACTTTGGATGCAGGGATTACAGAAGGGAAGAATGAAGTGCAATTCCTTTTTGTGTATGATAAAGAATCCAGTCGGTTGCAATATTGCCAACCTTCCGATTTGCAGGAAGAACTGAATGGAGTTGCTTTCCAGAGCCCTTATGGTGAGTATTCTTTTGCCAGTGTCCCATCGGAAGGGATGGTGTCGAGGGAGGATTTATTTTTGGATCTACTCTCTATCGTTTCCGATTCGGCTGACGTGAAAAGAATAATCGTTATTTCTTTTAATGAGGAGTATGGAAAGAAGGTGACGGATGCTTTGCGTGAAGTGAAAGACAAGGATATCATTCAATTCCGTATGAATGAGCCGGAATTTCCGGTAGATTATAAATGGGATATATTGGCTTTCCCTGTCATGCAGGCGTTGGGAATAAAGGCAGAAGAGTTGTAATAGTTTATTGTGTATTTATTCTTCCCGTAATTCATTATTCGTCATTGATTTCTTAACTGTTAATCATAATTGTCGTGTCCGATTTTCGTTTAAAAGTATTTCAGAGCGTAGCAAAGAATTTAAGCTTTACGAAGGCTTCGCAAGAGTTGTTTGTCAGCCAGCCTGCTATCACTAAACATATTCAGGAGTTGGAGACTTGCTATCAGGCTCGTTTGTTCGACCGTCAAGGAAGTAAAATTTCGCTGACTAAGGCTGGAGAGTTATTGTTGAAGCATAGCGAGAAGATTCTGGACGATTATAAACAGTTGGAATATGAAATGCATCTGTTACATAATGAATATATTGGTGAACTGAAACTGGGAGCCAGTACTACGATTGCGCAATATGTACTTCCTCCTTTGTTGGCAAACTTTATAGCCAAGTTTCCGCAAATCAATCTTTCTTTAATTAATGGAAATTCCCGGGGAGTGGAAGCCGCCTTGCAAGAACATCGAATTGATTTAGGATTGGTAGAGGGTATCTTCCGTTTACCTAATCTGAAGTATACTCCATTTTTGCAAGATGAATTGGTTGCTGTGGTGCATACACTGAGCAAATTGGCCGTTCCGGATGAGATAACTCCAGAAGATTTGCCAAATATTCCTTTAGTATTGCGGGAAAGAGGTTCTGGAACATTGGATGTATTTGAACGCTCTCTGTTGCAGCATAATCTAAAGCTCTCTTCTTTGAATGTATTGATGTATCTTGGTAGTACGGAGAGTATCAAGCTTTTTTTGGAACATACGGAGTGTATGGGAATTGTTTCTATCCGTTCGGTGCATAAAGAGCTGGTAGCCGGTAATCTGCGTGTGATCGAAATAAAAGGAATGCCGATGCTGCGCGAGTTTAACTTTGTGCAATTACAGGGGCAGGAGGGAGGATTATCACAAGTATTTATGCGTTTTGTCGGACATAATAGTAAGAGCCTGTAGGGTTTGGGAGTTTTCCATCGCATTTATAACTTGAATTCAGCTAGATTGTTATTATCAGGGTAAAGTGGATGAGATAACAAAAAGAAAATTGGAAAAATAACTAAAACTACATTTATATGGGCTGTTTAATGAATTTATTGTGGCTGTTGCTTGGTGGTATCTTTACTGCTGTTGAATACCTCATCTCAAGCATATTGATGATGCTTACCATTATTGGCATTCCGTTTGGTATGCAAACCTTGAAATTGGCAGGGCTTGCTTTGTGGCCTTTTGGTAAAGAGGTAAGAAGTGGGAACCGCTCCAGTGGTTGTCTTTATATATTAATGAATATTCTGTGGATATTTTTGGGTGGCATTTGGATTTGTCTGTCCCATTTGGTTTTCGGGGTTATACTGTGTATTACTATCATTGGTATTCCTTTTGGTTTACAGCATTTTAAGTTGGCAGCCTTAGCGTTATCACCTTTTGGGAAAGATATTGTAACAGTGTAGAAATATAGAGGAGACATTCTCCTATAATTAAAAGTTATGATGTATAATTAGAAACAATTAGTCTGTTTTGATTGTTTGATGTATCTTTGCGCCCGAGAAAAAATGTAAACTTAAAAAGAGAAGATATGTTTGAAAAAGGAAACAGAGCGAACACTTTACATGGTATTCTGCTAATAGCTCTATTCTCATTTGCGGCATTTTATATTGCCGAAGTTCCTATTGTGAAAGAACTTTCGTTTAGTCCGTTGATTGTTGGTATTGTGCTAGGGATGCTTTATGCCAACAGTTTGAGAAACAAACTTCCTGAAACATGGGTACCCGGAATTAAGTTTTGTACAAAACAAGTGTTGCGTTATGGTATTGTGCTTTACGGTTTCCGGTTGACGTTAACGCAGGTTGTGGCCGTAGGTTTGCCTGCTATTATTGTTGATATAATTATTGTGGCTGGTACCATATTTCTTGGAATATGGTTTGGACGTTTGTTGAAAATGGATAAAGATACGACCTTGATGACTTCTACAGGCAGTGCTATATGCGGAGCGGCAGCAGTACTTGGGGCTGAGCCGGTAGTGAAGTGCGAAGGGCATAAGACTGCTATTGCAGTTTCTACAGTTGTGATATTCGGTACAATTTCAATGTTTTTGTATCCTATTATGTATCGTATGGGCTGGTTGGGCGGACTATCGGACACAGGTGTTGCTATTTATACCGGAAGTACCTTGCATGAAGTGGCACATGTGGCAGGTGCAGGCAATGCGATGGATCCTACTGATGTTTTAGGGATTGCCGGAACAGCTACCATTACTAAAATGATTCGTGTCATGATGTTGGCTCCGGTACTTGTCATTATGAGTTTTGCATTGGCGAGTCGTAAAAAAGTATCTGTTAATGGTACGGTAGAGAAGAGTAGAATCAGTATACCTTGGTTTGCTTTTGGATTTATCGGCATTATTTGTTTGAATTCATTCTTACAATATTTGTGTGGAGTGGATAGTGTGAAGGAAATCCCGTTAAACGGAACAATTGAATATATTGATACCTTTATGTTGACAATGGCTATGACGGCTTTGGGTACAGAAACTAGTCTTGACAAATTCAAACAGGCTGGTGCCAAACCGTTTGTATTGGCGGGAATGCTTTATATCTGGTTAGTTGTGGGAGGTTATTGGATAACGAAATATTTGCTTGAAATATTCTAATTAATATTTATCTTTTTCTCCTAACAAGGAGAGGAGAAAAACAAGTCCCGCAGAGTGAATATTTGTAATAGACATTACAGATATCCTCTGCGGGACTTGATGTATCGGGGAGAACTTCTTTTATTTCTTCTTCAATTCTTCGAAGATCAATCCTTCCAGTTCTTCAGCCAATTCAGGATTATCCATGATACATTGCTTGGCGGCATCACGTCCTTGTCCTAATTTAGTGTCGTTGTAGCTATACCATGAACCACTTTTCTTGATGATTCCCAAGTCAGCACCCAAGTCGATGATTTCTCCGGAATGGGAGATACCTTCACCGAACATGATGTCAAATTCAGCTCTGCGGAAAGGAGGTGCTACTTTATTCTTCACCACTTTCACCTTAGTCAGTTTACCAAGAATCTCTTCGCCATCTTTGATAGGTTGGCTACCACGGATATCCAGACGTACAGAAGCGTAGAACTTCAAAGCGTTACCACCAGTTGTTGTTTCCGGATTACCGAACATAACGCCGATCTTCTCACGCAACTGGTTGATGAAAATACAAGTCGTACGTGTCTTGCTCACAGCAGCCGTCAATTTACGGAGTGCCTGCGACATCAAACGTGCCTGAAGACCTACTTTGTTGTCACCCATGTCGCCCTCAATTTCCGCTTTAGGAGTCAGTGCGGCTACAGAGTCAATAACGATGATGTCGATAGCAGAAGAACGGATCAGTTGTTCCGCAATCTCCAACGCCTGCTCTCCGTTATCCGGTTGAGAGATGTAAAGATCATCGATATTTACGCCTAGTTTAGATGCGTAGAAACGGTCGAAAGCGTGTTCGGCATCAATAAAAGCAGCGATACCTCCGGCCTTTTGTGCTTCAGCAATGGCGTGAATAGCCAATGTTGTTTTACCGGAAGACTCCGGGCCATAGATTTCGATGATTCTACCTCTAGGATAACCTCCAACGCCAAGTGCCACGTTCAGGGCAATAGAGCCTGTCGGGATCACTTCTACTTGTTCAACACTATCATCACCCATTTTCATGATAGAACCTTTACCGAAGCTCTTTTCTATCTTTTCCATGGCAGCCTGTAAGGCTTTTAGTTTTTCGCTTGATGCCATTTTATTATCTGTTTCAAAATTAAGTTCGTCTTTCTTTGCCATACCTTATTCTTATATAATTAAGGAGTTATTGATTTAAAATCTGTGAGGCATGTTCCTTGGTCTTCACTTCTTTGGGAGTGATAATCCGTTCTACGATTCCTTCTTCATTTATCAGGAAAGTAGTGCGGAAAGTCCCCATGTAAGCACGTCCGTACAGTTTCTTTTCTCCCCATACTCCAAATTCTTCTACTAACTTTTTGTCAGTGTCAGCAATCAGAGTGAAAGGAAGATTGTTCTTTTCGATGAATTTCTGGTGCGACTTTTCATTGTCTACGCTGACACCGATTACTTCATAGCCGGCTTTACGTAGTTCGGAATAGTTGTCGCGCAGATTACACGCTTGTGCGGTGCAACCTGATGTACTGTCCTTTGGGTAGAAGTACAATACAATTTTTTTTCCTTTATAAGCACTTAAATGGATTTCTTCGCCTTTCTCATTGATACCCAAGACTTCCGGTGCTTTATCTCCTACGTTTATCATAACTTTCTTTTTAATGAGCAAGTGTACTCTTATAATTCCAAATCCTTGTCAAACTCTTCATGCCAGGGAAGACCTTGCTTATTGAGTTGTTCCATGAACGGATCCGGATTGAATTCTTCCACGTTGTTTACACCCGGACGGTTCCATTCGCCTTTGAAGAACATCATGGCTCCAATCATTGCCGGAACTCCGGTGGTGTAGCTAACTCCCTGCATACCAGTTTCCTGATAAGCTTCCTGGTGACTACAGTTGTTGTATACATAGTAAGTACGTTCCTTACCATCTTTCAGACCACGGATACGACAACCGATAGAAGTTTCTCCTTCGTAGTTTTCTCCTAAATCCTGCGGGTTAGGCAATACAGCTTTCAAGAATTGTAATGGTACAATCTTCATTCCGTTATAGTCAACCTCGTCGATTCGTGCCATACCGATGTTTTGGATAACACGTAAATGGGTTAAATACTCCTGTCCGAAAGTCATCCAGAAACGTGCACGTTTGATAGTCGGATAATGTTTCACCAATGATTCCAGTTCTTCGTGATAAAGAAGATAAGAGTCACGTGGACCGATGTTCGGGTATGTCAGGTCTTTGTGGATTTCCAACGGACCGGTAGTAACCCATTCGCCATTCTCGAAATAGCGTCCGTTCTGTGTAATTTCGCGGATGTTGATTTCCGGATTGAAGTTTGTAGCAAAAGCCTTATGGTGGTTACCTGCATTGCAGTCTACAATGTCCAGATATTGAATCTCATCAAAATAATGTTTAGCTGCATAAGCAGTATAGATACCGCTTACTCCCGGGTCGAATCCGCAACCGAGGATAGCTGTCAGACCTGCTTCTTTAAAACGATCGTGATAAGCCCACTGCCAGCTATATTCAAAATGAGCTTCATCTTTCGGCTCATAGTTAGCGGTGTCCAGATAGTTCACTCCAGCTTTCAGACAAGCTTCCATAATCGTCAGATCCTGATAAGGGAGAGCTACATTAATCACCATTTCCGGTTTGAAATCATTGAATAAGGCTACCAGCTCTTCTACATTGTCTGCGTCAACTTTAGCTGTTTTTATATTGGGGTTACCTATTGCCTCGACGATTTTATCGCATTTCTCTTTCGTACGACTGGCAATCATGATATCTGTAAATACATCGGCATTTTGTGCCACTTTGTGTGCAACGACAGTGCCAACACCGCCCGCACCAATAATAAGAACTCTACCCATTTCGTTAATTGCGAATTAAAATATTAAGAATATTAGAATTGTTAGCTTTGCAAATATACGTGATTATTTTCAGATAATCATTGCGCAGCTACTCCTTTTTATTTGTAACGTTGCAAGGTTCCGTTTTCGAATTCCAGCGTTTTGCCATTGTAGAACCAGGTTTCGAAACGACTGTCTTTTTTCAGCTCGATTTCTATCGGATCGCCAATGGATAAACGACATTCTACTGTGCTCATTCCTGCCTCCAAATCACCTCGGGAGATAATCTGCCAACGGCTTTCTGTAATGCCCGGATATTTCTTATGTATATCCTCGAATCCGAAAAAGTCCTCGATATAATTATCGTTTTTGACAATCACGTCATATTTCAGATCTGTTTCCAATTCATAGATTGCCCCGTCCCTGTCCGTTAATGATAGAATAGCCAAGCTACTGGGAGGAGATAATTTAATCTTTTTTATTTGCAGAACCGTATATCGGGGCAGGTGAATACGTGATTCGGTCTGTTTATCTTCAAAAGATACGATTCTTTTGGCAGGCAGCATTTTTTTAGGATAAACGGTCATTCCCAAGTATTTATTTTTCAGACTTTCAATAGTTCCCAGACTCTTGTTGGTGAAGCTGAATGCATTTGAAAAATATTTCATTCTCTTTTCGCCTTGAAAATCATTCAGGTCCATGCCGGAGTTTGTTCGTGAGAGAGCGACTTCCAAATAATAAGAATGTCCCTGTGTATCTTTGAATACGATCTTCACAGGATATGCCTGGCTGCCGACTCCGATAGCGGTAATCGTAGCTTCCGTATTGACAGGAACTGCTATATCCCGGTAGCCGGAATAATTGTTGGCATCGTCTACCCGGGCACTTTCAGATTGTATATAGACTGTTTTTCCTACTAACAACTCCTTGGCAGTATCTACATCTTTCAGATAAACCAATCCATTGATACCGGCACGGGGAGCTTTCTCGCAAATCTGGTCCAGCCGCATGTTCTTTATGTCATAATAATATTTTCCTTCCTCACATTCGAATACGAAGCGAGTGGAATAGTTAGTTCCGGTTGATATATTTTGAGCCTTCTCTTCTGTTCCCGTGAAAGTGAGAATCTTGTGCTTCAGCAGGCTGTTGTCTATTCCTTTTTCGGTGTCGTAGCTGGAAAGAGTAGGAAGGAACATGTTCCGTGTAGAAGGAACAAACATAAATTTCATTCCTGGTGTCCATTTACACAGCGGTTGCAGTGGGAAGTTACTTTTGATGAACTGCTCTTCTTCGCCTACAGGGATTTCCTGCGTGGAAGGAGTAGTGACAATGTAATCACTTTGAGCTGTGATAGGACACCTGCCACAACAGAATAGAATTAAAGACAGGGCAATTATTCTCATATTTGTTTACTTTAAGTGAACTATGTAAATTGTTCGTTTGTTGTATATCTATTGGCAAATGTATATATTTTATGTTGTATTGGATGTTATTTCCCAATCTTTTTGATATCTTTGCCCCTGATTTTAACTTAAACGTTATAACAATATGAAGAAAGTATTTGTTTCAATTTGCATTGCTGGTGCAGCACTTGCAATGTCTTCGTGCCGTTCGGTTGAGAAGGCAATCCCCCTATCATCTATTAATGGTGAATGGAATATCATAGAAGTCAATGGCTCGAAAATTACTCCGGGCGAAAGTAGAACCCTTCCTTTTATCGCTTTTGATACAGCAACCGGTCGTGTGTCCGGCAATAGTGGCTGTAATCGTATGATGGGTAGCTTCGATGTAAATGCGAAGCCGG
The DNA here is from genome assembly GCF_009193295.2 of Bacteroides luhongzhouii. Taxonomy (NCBI): domain Bacteria; kingdom Pseudomonadati; phylum Bacteroidota; class Bacteroidia; order Bacteroidales; family Bacteroidaceae; genus Bacteroides; species Bacteroides luhongzhouii. The sequence goes on from NZ_CP059973.1 coordinate 3,197,130, forward strand.
GAAGCCTTGAACTTACAGGAATGGCTAGTACCCGAATGATGTGTCCGGATATGACTACTGAAAATAATGTGTTGAATGCTTTTGCTCAAGTAAAAGGATACAAGAAGGCAGGTAAAGACAAGATGTATCTTTGCAATTCGTCCAACCGTCCGGTTGTCGTTCTACAAAAAAAGGAGGCTGATGTGAAACTTTCGGTTTTGAATGGAGAATGGAAAATTAAAGAAGTGAATGGTGAAGCAATTCCTTCCGGTATGGAAAAACAACCTTTCATTGCTTTTGATGTGAAGAAAAAGACCATTCATGGCAATGCAGGATGTAATTTGATTAATGGTGGTTTTGAAACCAGTACAAGTAATGCCAAATCTATTTCTTTCCCGGGAGTAGCAAGCACAATGATGGCTTGTCCTGATATGGAAACAGAAGGTAAGGTGCTGAAAGCTATCAATGAAGTGAAATCCTTCGATGTGTTGTCCGGTGGTGGCATTGGTTTGTATGATGCAAACGGTGCATTGGTCATCGTGTTGGAAAAGTAAAAGAAGAATTATATATAATAGGATATGCCTGTGTCGCACTTGACGACACAGGCATATTTTTTTTCCTTTATCGAACCAGAACCGCTTGTATTTGTTTAAAGAAACAGTTACTGATTGGCTTTGGATATGACTATGTCAGCAGTGTTTATTTATTAAAACTGTCTTTTTGGCAGATATTATGTCATGCATTCGTATAATTTCCTTTTGGCACACGGTTTGCTTTTTAATAAGCGTCCGTTCGCGACGAAGCTCCCTGATAAGAGCAGAGAAACAACCGGACAAAAAGAAATCATTGAATAAATAATAAATAAAAAAATAACGATCATGGGAAAAATTATTGGTATTGACTTAGGAACTACAAACTCTTGTGTTGCCGTATTCGAAGGTAACGAACCTGTAGTAATTGCAAACAGTGAAGGTAAACGTACGACTCCTTCTGTTGTTGCTTTCGTTGATGGTGGCGAACGTAAAGTGGGGGATCCTGCAAAACGTCAGGCTATTACGAACCCTACACGTACAATCTTCTCTATCAAACGTTTCATGGGTGAAACGTGGGATCAGGTACAAAAAGAAGTGACTCGTGTTCCTTATAAAGTAGTGAAAGGTGACAATAACACTCCACGTGTTGACATCGACGGACGTCTGTATACTCCGCAGGAAATCTCTGCAATGATTCTTCAGAAAATGAAGAAAACTGCTGAAGACTATCTCGGACAGGAAGTAACAGAAGCTGTTATCACCGTTCCTGCCTATTTCTCCGACTCTCAACGTCAGGCTACAAAAGAAGCCGGACAGATTGCCGGTCTGGAAGTAAAACGTATTGTAAACGAACCGACAGCCGCAGCTCTTGCTTACGGTTTGGATAAGGCTCACAAAGATATGAAGATTGCTGTATTCGACCTTGGTGGTGGTACATTCGATATCTCTATCCTCGAATTCGGTGGTGGTGTGTTTGAAGTTCTTTCTACAAACGGTGATACTCACCTTGGTGGTGACGACTTCGACCAGGTAATCATCAACTGGCTGGTACAGGAATTCAAGAACGACGAAGGTGCTGACTTGACTCAGGATCCGATGGCTTTGCAACGTCTGAAAGAAGCTGCTGAAAAAGCTAAGATTGAACTTTCTTCTTCTACAAGTACTGAAATCAACTTGCCGTATATCATGCCGGTAGGTGGTGTGCCTAAGCACTTGGTGAAGACTTTGACTCGTGCAAAATTCGAATCTTTGGCTCACGAATTGATTCAGGCTTGTCTTGAGCCATGTAAGAAAGCAATGAGCGACGCAGGTCTGAACAATGCTGATATTGATGAAGTAATCCTTGTAGGTGGTTCTTCCCGTATTCCGGCTGTTCAGAAGTTGGTAGAAGATTTCTTCGGCAAGACTCCTTCTAAAGGTGTGAATCCGGATGAAGTGGTAGCTATTGGTGCGGCTGTACAGGGTGCTGTTTTGACAGATGAAATCAAAGGTGTAGTATTGTTGGATGTTACTCCGTTGTCAATGGGTATTGAAACACTGGGTGGTGTGATGACTAAGTTGATCGACGCTAACACTACCATTCCGGCTCGTAAGAGTGAAACATTCTCTACTGCTGCCGATAACCAGACGGAAGTTACTATCCATGTATTACAGGGAGAACGTCCGATGGCTGCACAGAACAAATCAATCGGTCAGTTCAACTTGACAGGTATTGCTCCGGCTCGTCGTGGTGTTCCTCAAATTGAGGTTACATTCGATATTGATGCGAATGGTATCTTGAAAGTATCTGCTAAAGATAAGGCTACCGGTAAAGAACAGGCTATCCGTATCGAAGCATCCAGCGGCTTGAGCAAGGAAGAAATCGAAAAGATGAAGGCCGAAGCTGAAGCTAATGCTGAAGCAGATAAGAAAGAACGTGAGAAAATCGACAAGCTGAATCAGGCTGACAGCGTAATCTTCTCTACTGAAAATCAGTTGAAAGAATTAGGTGATAAGTTGCCTGCTGATAAGAAAGCTCCGATTGAAGCTGCTTTGCAGAAATTGAAAGATGCTCACAAAGCACAGGATTTGGCGGCTATCGACACTGCTATGGCAGAAATCAATACTGCCTTCCAAGCTGCAAGTGCTGAAATGTATGCACAAAGCGGTGCACAAGGTGGAGCACAGGCTGGTCCTGATATGAATGGTGGTGCTGGGCAGCAAGATAACAGCAAGCACGGAGATAACGTTCAGGATGCTGACTTCGAGGAAGTGAAATAAGATCGCTGAAAAAGACGATTGAAATAAAATAATAGAAAAGAGCTGAAAGTCATAAACTTTCAGCTCTTTTTGTTTTTGAATAACCATTGTTTTATATCAGGTTGTTTGAAAAGATACCTATATGTCTTTTTTTTAGGGCGATTTGTCGAATAAATTTTTTAGTAACGAGAATCTAACGTATCTTTGGTATAACAAAATAACATTTAACGGGTATGAGAACAATTTATCTTCTATTATTTCCCTTGTGTTTGTTTTTTATAGTATCCTGTGCTGAAGACGAAGTAGATCCTAACTTCTCGATAGAGAATGTCGGATATGTCGTGATGGGTTCGGCTAAAGGTTCGCAGGTAACAATCAGTTTTACGAGTACCCGTGAATGGAAAGCGAGTACTGCTGCCGATTGGTTTACAATCGCTCCGGCTTCGGGGGAAGCGGGGACATGCGACATTGCGCTTACAGCTACCAGTGAGAATGTAACAGGAAGTGTACGTACAGCGATGCTTACATTGACTTCCGGGATGTTGACGCAAGATATAACCATAGAGCAGGAGGTGGCAGAATTCGTCAATCTGGAGCAGAATACATATAATGTTCCCGCTGAAGGTGGAGAACTGGATATTAAATTTTCTACGAATATAGCTGAAGATGAATTATTGATTTATGGTTCTTTGGGTACTGGCACTTGGCTAACGCAGGAAGCAAAAACTCGTACATCATCTTCCTACATGCTTAACCTGACTGTACTGCCTAATACTGATGGCGTTTCACGTATCGCTTATATCTACTTTGTGAGAGTGACAGATATGGAATCTATGGTAGTGGAGATGGTTACTATTATACAAAGAGGTAATGTTACAAATGAATCTACTGATTATTCGTCAGATAAAAAAGTACGTATTCTGCAGACTGCAAAGCTGGGAAAAGGTCTTCCTATTGTGCTTATGGGCGATGGATTTATAGATACTGAAATTAACGATGGAACTTATGACGCCGTTATGGACAAAGCTTTTGAGAATCTCTTTACGGAAGAACCTATCAAGTCACTTCGAGATTATTTTAATGTATATGCAGTAACTGCGGTTTCGAAACACAATCTTTTTGGTATAGGATATGAAACAGCGCTTGGTTGTGAATTGGCGGGTGGAAACAGTACGGGGATTTCCGGTGAAGATAATGCTGTACAACGTTATGTACAATGCGTGGATAATATAGATATGAGTGAAACATTGGCTGTTGTAATTCTAAATTCTCCTGCGTATGCAGGAACTACTTATTTTGGTTATACTAATCAGACGAAAGTGGTTGAGTTTGCTATTGCTTATTGTCCGGTGATATATGATTTGCAAAGTGAAAGTTTCAGGCAGGTACTTGTACACGAGGCTGTTGGACATGGCTTTGCCAAATTGGAAGATGAGTATGCTTATCAGGAAAATGGGACTATTTCTTCTAAAGAAATAAAAAATGTTCAGTATCTGCAGACATTAGGATGGGCGCAGAATGTTGATTTTACATCCGATCCATCTCAGGTGCTTTGGTCGGCTTTCTTGAGTGATAATCGGTATGCGTCAGAAAAACTGGGAGTATTTGAAGGTGCATGTACTTATATAAAAGGTGCGTATCGTCCTTCAGAAGAGAGTATGATGAATAGTAATACCGAGGGATTTAATGCTCCTTCCCGTAAAGCGATATATAATAAAATAATGGAAAGAAGTTTGGGAAAACAAATGGCTTATGAGGAGTTTGCCGCATTTGATTTGCAGAATAAATCACAAACGCGCAGTGCTAAATCAACTGTAAGACCAGGTAAGCCATTCACGCGTCCTCACTTTGTAAATAGAATGTTAGATAAGTAAAGCAGATGTATTCCATTCTGGCTTAGATACAAATTACGTTAAGTACAGTATTTTTCTAATCTTTTCCCGGTTGCCCACAATCCAAACGAGATCTCCTAATTGGAAAGTTGCGTCTTTATCCAGGGTAATCAGTTCGTCATTTCGTTCAATAGCTACAACAATACTGTCATGCTTTTCTCCCAAATGAGACTGAGCGATGGTTTGGTTTAAAAAGCGGAATTCTTCGTCTACCGTGAAAGAGTGGAGAGTTATCTTTTTATCCACTGCATCCGTATCTGATGTGCTTTTTACATCTTCTATTCTATTTCTGAATCCCTGCAATTGTGTATCTGTACCAACTACAGTCAATTTATCCTGTGGATAGATGTGTTCAGAGCTTTTGGGTATATATATGTTCAAATCACCACGTGTGATTGCGACCACATTCACTCCAAAGTTTTGCCTGAATGAAAGTTCTCCTAAAGACTTGCCGATGTAATCGGAATAGGGCGATACAACGACAGATGTCAAATCGAGGTCTTTGTCATTGAACTCGCTATTGAAACTTGTTTTTAGCGGGTGCCGTTTTTTAGCAACCTCTTCCCGTCGGTTGAGATTGGCCAGGAATCTCGTTTCCAACCGTGAATATTGTGTGAGGTCTTCCCTAAGAATAAGAATCAGTGCCACTACAGCTATGGCGATAATCACACTTATTCCCCAGTTCAACTTGAAATAGCTGATAACTACGCTAGTGATAAAGAAAAGAGCAACAGATACCCGGCCTAAAACGAGAGAAACCAGTCGTCCGTGATTGTAATTCTCATCTCTCCATAGCTTCAGGAATAATTCGGAAGAGTTGTATTTGTTGGAGATGAGTGCCCACAAAAAAGGAGTCATAAGCAAAAGAGTGCCCAGACACATCACCAGATTAATCCATATGGTAACAGGAGTAAACATTTCACTGATGGCAGGATAAATAATTTGTATAGACAGCAGCCAGATAGCAGTGAGCAGTACGCTATAAATAATAACCCTGCCAATCATGTTTTTTAGTAATTTCTTCCAGTCGCTATCGTGGTTCATGGTCTTCTTGCCGGAAGCATAACGATCTAACGTCTCCTGTACTTTAGTAGGCAATATTTTGTAAAGCCATTCGGCAAAAGGATTGGCCAAACGGATAAAATAAGGAGTCGTGAAAGTGGTGATAACAGACACAGCCACAATGATCGGTGAAATAAACGGATCGAGCACTTTGAGCGAAACACCCAGTCCGGCGATGATGAAAGCAAACTCTCCGATTTGTGCCAGACTGAATCCGGATTTGATAGAAGTGTTCAGTGGTTCTCCGGATAAGAGTACGCCAAATGAAGAGAAAATGGCTTTGCCGATAATGGTAACCAGAGTAATGATGATAACAGGCCAGGCATATTCTACCAATACGGCCGGATTCACCAGCATACCGACCGATACGAAAAAAATAGCTCCGAAGAGGTCTTTTACCGGTTGTATGATATGTTCGATGTGCTCGGCTTCGATGGTTTCGGCAAGGATAGATCCCATGATAAATGCACCTAACGCTGTTGAAAAGCCTGTATAGGTGGCCAATACCACCATTCCCAGACAAAGACCAATCGAAACAATCAAAAGAGTCTCATTATTCATCAGCTTCTTTGCTTTTTTAAGAAAAGCCGGAATAACAAAGATACCGATGAGAAACCACAGGATTAAAAAGAAAACGACTTTGAGAACACTAATCAATAAATCTTCACCCACAAAGTCCTGACTTACCGCCATTGTAGAAAGAAGCACCATCATTAAAATGGCAATCAGGTCTTCCACTACCAGAGTACCGAATACGATGCCCGTAAAACGTTGGTTGCGCAACCCCAAATCATCAAAGGCCTTGATGATAATTGTGGTAGACGACATAGACAACATTCCTCCAAGAAAGATGGAATTCATCGTGCCCCATCCTAATAATTGTCCTACCAGAAAACCTATGAGCAACATACTGACGACTTCGGTGGTGGCCGTAATAAAAGCTGTGGAACCTACATTCATGAGCTTTTTAAAACTAAACTCCAGTCCAAGTGCGAAGAGCAGGAATATAACACCTATTTCCGCCCATATATTGATGTTTTCGATATCTCCCACTGTGGGGAAAATATTTATATAAGGCCCTGCTAGTAATCCGGCAATGATGTAACCTAAGACTAAAGGTTGTTTCATCCATTTGAACAGCAAGGTTATTACACTGGCCGATATTAATATCAGCGCAAGGTCGGCAATCAAAGTTGGCAAATGTGACATTTAGTGATGGATTTATTCATTTTTATATTCCTGATAGTTAGACAGAAAAGAACCAAGGGACATGGATGTTCAGCTCTTTTCTTTTGCGAGAGTGTCGGCTGTCAATTATTCATTATATTGTTTTCCTCTACAAAAAGAGGGAAACAATATAATAGATAACTGCTGCCAAGAGTCCACTGACCGGAATTGTAAGAATCCAGGCAGTCATGAGGCTTTTTGTTATTCCCCAGCGAACGGCAGAGAGGCGTTTGGTCGCACCTACTCCGATGATTGCACCTGTGATAGTATGTGTTGTACTAACAGGGATTTTCAGCATTTCCGTGATGTAGAGAGTGAAAGCACCGGCTGTTTCGGCAATTACTCCTTCCAATGGGGTTACTTTGGTGATTTTGGTTCCCATTGTCTTTACTATTTTCCAACCTCCGGACATGGTGCCGAGTGAGATGGCGGTGAAACACGAAAAAGCAACCCAGTCGGGAAGGTCATTGATGCTGTTGATACCCATACCCAATCCCATAGAATGGGCGGCTATCATGGCAGCGGCAATGATACCCATTACTTTTTGTGAGTCATTCAAACCATGTCCGACGCTGAAGAGGGCGGAAGAAACGAGCTGTAACCTTTTAAACCAGACTTCAGCTGTATGAGGATGTGCACGCCGGCAGATGTAAAGAACAAACAGAGTGAAACCGAAAGCAATCACCATTCCGATAAAAGGAGCCAGAAAAATGAAAGCTGCAATTTTAAGAATGATATTAAGTTGAATTGCTTCAAATCCGTTTGCCATAATGGCAGCTCCTGCAAATCCTCCGATAAGCGTATGTGACGATGAAGACGGGATACCTTTCCACCACGTTACCAGGTTCCAGGTGATGGCTGCTATGACTCCTGCCAATATAATAGGTAAAGTGATGTATTGTTCTACCACCGTCTTGGATACTGTATTGGCAATACCGAATCCGCCTATGATATATTTGGCAATGAAAAAAGCAACGAAATTGAAGAAAGCAGCCCATAATACGGCTTGAAAGGGAGTAAGCACCCTGGTAGATACGATTGTAGCTATTGAGTTTGCTGCATCGTGAAAGCCGTTGATATAATCAAATATCAGAGCCAGAATAATGATAGTCACTAATAATTCCATGTGTTCCGGCTTGCTTTATGCGTACTTTACAATCAGGTTTTTCAGAATCTTGCCTACGTGTTCTGCGGCATCGGTCGTTTTCTCCAGTTCATGCATGATTTCTTTAATTTTGATAAGTTCAATGCAATCCTTTTCTTCTTCAAATAGCTTGGTGATAAAGAATTCATATACGTCATCTGCCTGATTTTCGATTTCATGTAATCTTGAGCAATATTCCCGGAGAAGAATCGGTTTCTTACGGAATGTTTCAAGTTCGTCCATGGCTTTACAGATGTAGGTCGCTTCTTCCTGAATCAAACGGCTCAATTCTTTGCCATTTTCCGAGATAGGATGGGGATTGTAAATAGAGATCCGTTTGGCACAACTATTTATTCCGTCGATGACATCATCCATGCAGGAAGCTAAGTCATGAATATCTTCACGGTCGAAAGGAGTGATGAATGTAGTGCCCAATTCATCAAAAATCCGATGTGTCAGTTTGTCCCCTTCACGTTCCAGCTCTTTGATTTTCTTGTAGTAGTCTGCACGTTCTGTTGGTGAGTCATGTTGCAAGCTTTCTGTTAAAACAACGGATGCTTCACAAAGCACTTCTGAAAGTTGTTTCAGCAATGGGAAAAATTTGGGCTCCTTTGGAGTAAACCGGCTAAAAAAAGAATTTTTCATAAGTGTAAAAACTTTAAATTGTTTTTTCTTCTCTATTTATATTAGTAACAAATGAATACAGATTATAGTTTGGTGTTTTAAGATTTTAGTTTGGCTCGTACTACCTCTATGATTGCAGGCAATATAGAGATGAATATGATGGCAACAATCAGCAGTTTCAAGTTCTCCTGTACAAACGGAAGGTCTCCGAAGAAATAACCGGTGTAGCAGAAGATGCCAACCCAAGCCGCACCGCCCGCTAAATTATACATCATAAAATAGTAATAATTCATCTTTCCCATTCCTGCCACGAAGGGAGCAAACGTGCGAACTATCGGGACGAATCTGGCCAGAATAATTGTTTTCCCACCATATTTCTTATAAAACTCGTGTGTCCTCTCCAGATGGCTTTGTTTGAATATTCTGGAATTGGGATTATTAGAAAGCTTTCGACCGAAGAAATGTCCGATCATGTAATTGCAGGAATCGCCTAATACGGCAGCGGCAAATAAAATGATAACGAGTATATGTACACTGATAGGCATGTCAGGTAAGGCAGAAATGGCTCCGGCTACGAAGAGCAGAGAATCACCGGGAAGAAAAGGAGTGACCACTAATCCGGTTTCACAGAAGATTATAAAAAACAAAATGGCGTACGTCCAAGCATGATAATCATGTACAATCATAACCATATATTGATTGATATGAAGTATAAAATCCAATAAAAAGTCCATTTTATATACTTTGGTTGTTATGGTAAAAAAAGAATGTTATTGGCTTCCGGACCATAGTGAATACTCTTTTCACTTTAAATGGCGGAAGCAAACAGAAAGTGTGGCATAAAAGACTGGAATAATCTTATGCCGGAAAAAATATAAAATAGCTAAATGAGTATGTGACCTAATGAATAGATATGATATCTATCAGAATATTTAAAAAGATTGGTATAATATGAAAAACCTGTCCATTGGTTTTGAGGAAGCTGAATCTTCAGAGAGCTTAGTATACGGATAGTGACAGAAGGAATATTGAATCGTAGTATCTTTAAAGGAGAGAGGTGGCGGAAGGAGAATGGATTTAAAACGCCATTATCGTTATTGTAATCTTGTTTTCCAGCGTATTCTTTTGTTTTGACTAGTTTCTGTTCTTTATCCAGCTGTATGATGCTGGTTTTGGAGGTGTATGAGTTGGTATAGGTTTGTGTACTGGTACTACCGGCTTCTAACCGGTATGCCTCTTGTGCTTCATCGGAAATCAGATGGAATCCCCAACTCAGAAATACGCCTAATAGTATACAGAATATGTACTTCATCATAACGGCCGTAAAGGTAGAAACTATTTTTATATGAAATACATATTCACAAGCATAATTAACAATTATAATTGTAGCTCTATCGGGAGGGATTCATTATAGTTATGTTAACTTCTGTTGTTTACAGTGAATACAGTAGTCGTAATGCACAGTTCGCAGTTTTCCGCACTTGGGGCAGGTGTATTTATGATTTTGCCATATTAAGAAGTTTTCTTCTCCCTGTTCTTTTATGAATGTAAGATCATTAATTTGCCGGGAAAATTACTATTAATTTCCGGATATAATATTGGAATCTGATTTTTTTCCCTTTTTTTTGTAAAAGCTGTAGGGTATTTCCGGTTTGAACGCTCTTATAAATAGAAACGCAATTTATTTACCTATAAAAAGCATCAGTATGAAGAATGTAGAAAAACACTTGGTTGGATGGCTATCAGTTTGTTTGCTGCTTTGTAGCTATCTTGTGTGGGCGCAAGGAGATGCCGGAGATTATCTTACGATCGTTGGTCTGGTGAAAGACAAGCAAAATAAAAAAGCTCTTTCGGACCTAAAGTTGTTCCTTTGCAGGAAGTAGTGATTCGTCGAAGTGAACCAAAGAAACTTTTGCGGGAGATGATTGAACGACGGGAACAGAACTATTCGCATGCTCCCGTGTATCTGACTACCTTTTATCGTGAAGGAGTTCAGTTGAAAAACAAATTTCAAAACTTGTCAGAAGCAGTGTTTAAGGTTTATAAGACATCCTCACATTCAGTTGTGCCGGATCAAGTGAAGCTCTTGAAAATGAGCCGGCTAAGTAATGTGGCAGCGAAAGATAGCTTGCTTGTAAAAGTAAAGTCGGGTATTCAGGTCTGTATCCAGATGGATATTATAAAAGATTTCAAAGTGAAACGGGCCAAAATGCTGTTTGGCAGTCGTGATCTTCATATCTGGTTTGAGATGATTACTTGCAAAGTGGAAACCGGACAGGTAGTTGCGTTTCCCCGTACGGAAAGATTGCCTACCCGTACAATCTTCTCCGATACATCTTTCAAATATGATGAGAACTTTTGGAAAGACTTTAATGTGATCCCATTGGAAGAAGAAATCAGCAAACTAATAGAAAAAATCTCTTTGAAGATAGAAGAAATAGGAGATTGATTTATTTTGCCATTCAACAGGATTGCTGTACCTTTGTACCCGGTTTAAAAGATTGTATGTTATGGAATTACCGAAAGATCCGATGATGTTGTTCAGCGTCATCAATATGAAGTTACGCGATTGTTATTCTTCACTTGACGAACTTTGTGAAGATATGAATGTGAACAAGGATGAATTAGTGAATCAGTTGAAAGCCGTAGGCTTTGAATATAGTGCGGAACACAATAAGTTCTGGTAATTATCTCCTTATTTACAGCTTGTAGATAGAGTACTTGAAGTGCCTCCATATCCTTTACAAAGGATACAGAGGCACTTTTTCTATCTGATGAATCCCCTCGCCCTGTTAATAAAAGCAAAATACGAAATCTCATATTTAACTTCACCTGCCTTCCCCGTTCTAACTAATAAAGCTTAGAAAAAGAATTGATGATAAACGAGAATAAAATTCGTGAAGCTTGTGCCTCGAATCGCGAACGGGGATTCAAGATGTTGATGGACTCTTTTCAGGTGCCGATATATAATTATATCCGTAGATTGGTTGTATCTCATGAAGATGCGGAAGATGTGCTTCAGGAAGTCTTTATCCGGATATTCCGGCATATCGATCAGTTTCGCGAAGAAAGTTCACTGTCAACCTGGATTTACCGGATTGCAACGAATGAGAGTTTACGCTTGCTCAACGGACGTAAAGATGAAGGAGTTGTTTCCGCAGAAGATGTTCAGGAAGAGTTGATGGGCAAGTTGAAGGCTTCCGATTACATTGATTATGAAAATGAGCTGGCAGTAAAGTTTCAGGAAGCCATTTTAAGTCTGCCGGAAAAGCAGCGGCTTGTATTCAATTTACGTTATTACGATGAACTTGAATATGAAGAGATTGCCCGTGTACTGGACAGTAAAGTGGATACGCTGAAAGTGAATTACCACTATGCGAAAGAGAAGATAAAGGAATATATATTAAACAGATAGAATAATGAAAAAGGATTTTGATTTTGACGATATTGGTAAACAGACACCTTACCGTACCCCCGATGGATTCTTCGAGGACGTGCAACGAAAGGTGATGGAACGTGCCGGAGTGAAGCAACAGAGGAAATCTCATATGAAGCTGATTATTTCTACGGTGATTACCATAGCGGCAGTATTGGTCGGATTTCTGTTTGTTCCGTCTTTGCGACAGGCGGATGAGGAGAAAACGTCTTCTTCGAATGTGTTAGCCAACGGTATGGAACCGGTAGATAAATGGATTAAAGAACTATCAGATGAGGAGTTGGAAGAGCTCGTCAGCTTCTCTGAAAATGATATATTTTTGAATTAAGTAACTCAATTAATTATTTTAAACGTGAAGATTATGAAGACTAAATTTATTTATGTAATTTTGGCCGTTCTCCTGATGGGGAGCCAGATGACTTTGTCTGCACAGAATACAGATAATAAACAAAAAAAACAGCGTCCTACACCAGAACAAATGGTGCAGATGCAGACTAAACAAATAGTAAATACGTTGATGTTGGATGATGCAACGGCAGCTAAGTTTACTCCGGTATACGAGAAGTATCTGAAAGAATTGCGTGAATGTCGTATGATGACTCATAAGGCGAGAACAGAGAAAACTAAAGCACAAGGCACAGACGCTAATGCTAAGAAAGAACGTCCGTCTATGACTGACGATGAGATTGCTACCATGTTGCGGAACCAGTTTACTCAAAGCCGTAAAATGCTGGATATTCGTGAAAAGTATTACAATGAATTCAGCAAGATACTTTCGCAGAAGCAGATTTTGAAGATTTATCAGCAGGAAAAGATGAATGCTAATAAATTCAGAAAGGAATTTGATCGCAGAAAAGGTCAGAAACCGGGACAGGGACACCACCAAGGACAAAGAAATCGTGCTCCTCGTCAAGACCAGAAATAAAGATTAGGTTTATTTTATTATAGTTTTATTTTACTAAATCAACACAATTTGAACATAGACAGCCATATTTATTCTTTTCAGTACCGTTTGATTATTTGTTATGTCTTGCTACTGATTAGTTTGACTGTTTTTGCTCAGTCCGGCAAAGAGAGCTTTTCCGGTCGTGTGATTGATACTGAAACCAATCAGCCGGTACCGTTTGCTACGGTCCGGCTTTTGGCTTTACCGGATAGTACATTGTTGGGCGGCGGCGCTACGGATGCTATCGGTAAATTTCAACTTTCCGTTTCCGTTCCTACTGCGACTAAGGCGAAGTCTTTATTATTGCAAGTTTCATATATCGGATATAAGCCTGTTTTTCATCCCATTTCCATTTCCCGCAAAAGCACCTCCTATGAATTGGGAAATATCAATCTGACTCCGGAAAGCTATGCTTTGGATGAGGCCGTGGTAGTAGGTCAAGCCCCGATGGCAGTGACGGAAGGGGATACAACAGTATTCAATGCTTCCGCCTATCGTACTCCCGAAGGTTCGATGCTTGAAGAGTTGGTGAAACAGCTTCCGGGAGGTGAGATAGATGCGGATGGTAAGTTATTGATACATGGTAAGGAGGTGAAGAAGATTTTAGTAGACGGTAAAGAGTTTTTCTCTGATGATCCGAAAGCCGCCCTTAAAAATCTTCCTGTGGAAATGGTGGAGAAGTTGAAAGCCTATGAACGCCAGTCAGATTTGGCGCGTCTCACCGGGATAGATGACGGAGAGGAAGAGATGATCTTGGATCTGTCCGTGAAAAAGAACATGAAACGGGGCTGGATGGAGAATTTTATGGGAGGATACGGGAGTAAAGACCGTTATGAATTAGCCAATACCTTGAATCGCTTTCGTGAGAACTCTCAATTAACGATTATCGGAAATCTGAATAATACCAATAATCAGGGATTTTCGGAATTACAGAATGAATCTTCAAATTCTACAGGTAATATCCGTAGTCGGATGGGGTTGACTACTTCCCGTTCATTGGGACTAAATGCGACTCATGACTGGAAGCGGGTTAAGTTACGTTCCAATGTTCAATACGTGGGTACAGACCGTTTGGAAGACAGCCGTACAACGGTCGACAATTTTCTTCGTAAGGATCAGTCAATCAATCTGGGCACGAACAATAGCCGGATGCAGAATCATGAGTTGGTGGCCAATGCCTTTCTTGAATGGAAAATGGATTCTGTTACTACATTGATTTTCCGTCCTCAATATCGTTTCTCTGCCAATGACAGAGAGAATAGTGGCTTTCAGGAAGGGTGGGGGAATGATGTCTTGTTGAATGAGAGAGAGTCCTCCGGCACCAATCATAATTCCCGGTATAATTTGACGATGATGTTGCAACTTAGCCGGAAATTGAGTCGTTTGGGGAGAAATGTCGCTTTGAAAGTAGACTATGGTACTAATGCTTCAGCTACAGACCGGAAGAGCCTTTCCACCACCCGGTACTTCAAAAATAATACGAAGAAGATTCAGAATCAGAAAATAGAGGATGATGTTGACGGGTATAATTACCGGGTGCAACTGGTGTATGTAGAACCATTGCCGTGGCGGCATTTCCTGCAACTCCGTTACAGCTATCAGTATAAAGTGAACAATTCGGATCGTTTTGTCTATGACTGGGATAAGGAACTGGAGGAGTTTGCGCCCGACTTTGATGAAGAATCCAGTAACCGTTTTGAAAATCAATACAGTAATCACTTAGTGAACCTTGCCATACGTACTTCACAAAAAAAGTATAATTATAATATTGGAGTTGATTTTGAACCTCAAAAATCTGTCAGCCATTCTTTATTGAGTGACGCTCCCGAAGATCAGTTGGAAAGATCGGTCATGAATTTCTCACCCACGGTCAATTTCCGCTATAAGTTTTCAAAACGCACCCGTTTGCAAATTGTGTATAGGGGAAAAGGGAAACAGCCTAATATACGTGATCTCCAACCTGTGACCGACCGTACCAACCCTTTGAATATTCGTGTCGGTAACCCTTCGTTGAAGCCCTCATATACGAATACGTTTACATTGAATTTCAATTCCTATAATACCAAACATCAGCGAAATATGGTAGCTACCGCTTTGTTCGAGAATACCATTAATAATGTAACCAATCAGGTGACTTATGACAGCGAAACCGGTGTGCGAACTACGTCTCCGGTCAATATGAATGGTAATTGGCGCGCCATGGGGTCTTTTTCTCTCAATACCCCTTTTAAGAATCGTAGCTGGATATTTCGCACTTACTCCTATCTGCAATACCGAAATCAGAATGGCTATACAACTTTGAATAAAGAAGAACCGGTGAAAACCTCCGTACAGCATTTAACGGGACGTGAGCGTCTACGGCTTACTTATCGTACCCGTCAAATGGAACTTACGGGGCTTGTCGGCCTGATTTATAACAATTCTTATAATGATGTGCGGGAGAAACGTACTGAAACTTTTGATTATCAGGCAGGAACCCAACTGCAACTTTATCTGCCTTGGGGGATGGAACTATATAATGACCTGACTTATTCTCTCCGCACCGGTTATGGTTATGAAGGTTATGCCAAAGAGAATTTCATGTGGAACTGCCAACTGTCAAAAGCCTTTCTAAAAAAGAAACAGTTATTAATCCGTTTCAAGATCTATGATATTCTCCATCAGGACATCTCTTTGATACGCACGATTACCGCCACTGCTATTCGTGATACTGATTATAATGCATTGGGTTCTTACTTTATGGTACACGCCATACTTCGTCTGAATATGATGGGAAGGTAATTAGAAATTAAATCTTCATTAGTTTGAAAACCACAGCTAGGTTTTGATTGTTGTATGTCCTACGTATAAAACAATGTAAGGCTAGCTGGATGTTTCGACTGATAAAAAAGATAAAGGATAAGGGCCGCTGGCGAATCTTTAAACTGAAGTTAATTGATGCGCGGCTTTACTTTGTCAGTATCTTCGTAGGATTACTGACGGGACTTGTTGCCGTGCCTTATCATTACCTATTACAGTTTTTCTTTAATCTCCGCCATGATTTCTTTGATTCCCGTCCCAAATGGTATTGGTATATTCCTCTTTTCCTGTTGATGTGGGGAATACTTGTATTCGTCTCCTGGTTGGTGAAGAAAATGCCGCTTATTACCGGTGGGGGGATTCCGCAAACACGTGGAGTTATTAATGGGAGGGTTGATTATAAGCATCCTTTTCTGGAATTGGTAGCGAAGTTTGTGGGTGGGATACTTGCATTAAGTACCGGATTGTCTTTGGGGCGTGAAGGACCGTCCGTGCAGATCGGTTCGTATGTGGGATATTTGGTATCCAAATGGGGGAGGGTGCTTAGCGGAGAACGGAAACAATTATTGTCTGCCGGTGCCGGTGCCGGATTGGCGGCTGCTTTTGCTGCCCCATTAGCTTCCTCGTTGTTGGTTATTGAATCTATTGAGCGGTTTGACGCGCCTAAAACGGCTATTACTACGCTTTTGGCAGGAGTAGTGGCAGGTGGGGTTGCCAGTTGGATTTTCCCCATCAATCCCTATTTTCATATAGATGCTATTGTGCCGGGAATGACTTTTTGGGGGCAGGTGAAACTGTTTCTTTTGTTGGCTGCTGTGGTTTCTGTTTTTGGAAAATTCTTTTCTGTCACTACTCTTCAGGTGAAGCGCATTTACCCTGCTATTAAGCATCCGGAATACGTGAAGATGCTGTATTTGCTTTTTATCGCTTTTCTGATTTCTATGGCTGAGTTTAATCTGACGGGAGGAGGGGAACAGTTCTTGCTCTCACAGGCCATGCATCCGGATACACATATTCTTTGGATTGTCGGCATGATGTTGCTGCATTTCGTTTTTAGCACCTTTTCTTTTTCCTCGGGTTTACCGGGAGGAAGTTTTATTCCCACGCTGGTGACAGGAGGACTTCTGGGACAAATAGTGGGATTGATTATGGTTCAACAGGGTGTCATTGCTTATGAGAATATCAGTTACATCATGTTGATTTGTATGTCGGCATTCCTTGTTGCGGTAATTCGTACGCCTTTGACGGCTATTGTCTTAATAACCGAGATTACGGGACATTTGGAAGTCTTTTATCCTTCCATTGTTGTAGGAGGATTAACCTATTACTTTACGGAAATGCTTCAGATAAAACCGTTCAATGTTATTTTATATGATGATATGATTCATTCACCCGCATTTAAGGAAGAGCCCCGTTATACATTGTCTGTAGAAGTAATGAGCGGGTCTTATTTAGATGGTAAGATTGTGGATGAACTTCGTTTGCCGGAGCGTTGTATGATTATAAATGTGCATCGTGACCGTAAGAACTGGCCTCCCAAAGGACAGAAATTAATGCCTGGCGATCAAGTTCAAATAGAGATGGACTCACAGGATATAGAGAAATTGTATGAACCTTTAGTTAGTATGGCGAATATTTATTAAGCGTGTTGGCAGAATAAATTCATTTCGATGCGAGAATGAGGTAAACTCATACAATTATAGTTCAAAAAAACTTCCGTAAACATTCTCAAGTATACTTATCCCTATGAGAAAAAATACTCATAGCGATGAGAAGAAATTCTCATTGTAATGAGAAAAAGTTCTCATTACAGTGAGAATATACCCTTGTCAGAATAGGCTGAAACAGTTCATTACCGTGCAATAATGAATTAATTCCGTTAATGGGTCGAACTTCTAATTAATTTGTTGGCAATACCATGATTATTCCATGCTTCTTAGCCATGCAATTTCTTCTGTCCATTTACTTTCATCCGGTGTTTCAAGTATCAATGGCATATTATCGAATCTGGAATCTTGCATCAATCTTTCAAAAAAGGTTTTTCCAATCAGTCCTTCACCGATGCTATCGTGACGGTCTACATGGGTACCAAGTGCTTTTTTTGAA
Organism: Bacteroides luhongzhouii; assembly: GCF_009193295.2. Taxonomy (NCBI): domain Bacteria; kingdom Pseudomonadati; phylum Bacteroidota; class Bacteroidia; order Bacteroidales; family Bacteroidaceae; genus Bacteroides; species Bacteroides luhongzhouii. The sequence continues at coordinate 3,215,116 of NZ_CP059973.1, forward strand.
TCATTCAAGTGCATACCACGAAGGTAATTGAATCCCACTTCCTTGTCAAATTCATCAAATACTTTATCGTATTCATTGACAATATCGTAACCGGCGGTATAAGTATGGCAGGTATCGAGGCAAACACCTACCCGGCTCTTGTCGTTTACCCGGTCGATGATATATTTCAGTTGCCAGAATTCGCTACCTAGATTACTTCCTTGTCCGGCAGTGTTCTCAATAACGGCTGTTACGCCTTTTGTTTTTTCTAAAGCGATATTAATACTTTCTGCGATGAGCGACAAGCAATCCTCTATTGAAATTTTGTTGAGAGAACTGCCTGGATGGAAATTTAAAAGTTTCAATCCAAGCTGTTCGCAACGTTGCATTTCATCTAGAAAAGCGGCACGGCTTTTTTGAAGTCCCTCTTCCTCCGGGTGTCCCAGGTTGATAAGATAACTGTCATGTGGCAGGATATATTCCGGTTGAAAACCGTATTTTCCGCAATTCTCTTTGAAGAGGCTGATACTTTCTTCTGTTAAAGGTTTGCTTACCCATTGGCGTTGATTCTTGGTGAATAACGCAAAAGCATTTGCTCCTATTTCATGCGCATTAACGGGGGCGGACTCTACGCCACCGGATGCGCTTACGTGTGCTCCGATATATTTCATTGTTACTTCTTTATTTGTTTTACTCTGCAAATATAACGTTTTTATAGGACTATATGTTTCTTCATCTAAAGCGGAGGAGATTAAATCTCAAAATCCGGTAAATAGTCTGTCAGGACTTTATTAACCTGTTTGCCTTTTACCTGATCTGTGACTATCGTTGCACCTTCCTTTTTACCGGCATCATAGTTTAAAGAAACCTTTTCTGCTTTGTTGCTGACATAGATAGCAGCTTTCCCTTTTTCAGTCAGGTTACAAGTTATAATCCAGTCGCCTACCTGAATGGTATTACCTTTGCGAACTACCTGCATATCCGGACGGTTCTTTCCATGTGTATCCATTACTGTCAGGAAACGGGCCGTTTTACACGGAACTGTTGTAGACGAGAAATGCCAGTGATTAGGATATTTCAACGCTTTCCCTTGTGCGTTCGTCACATTTTTCCAGTTGGTTGGCGCACAGAAGAAAGTATCTACCATCGCTTGTTCCGTCTTTGCCGAACTGAAAAGATGGGCAACAGAGATACCACCGGCCTTATTCTTACCAATGATTTTCACTTCATCGGTTAGTTCCTGTATTTCCATTGGCAGTTCTACGGTATGTAAAAGATAACTCCAGGTTACGGCTTCTTTTCCTTCCAGTTCATCATAAATCACGAAAACTCCGGTAGTTCCCAATTGGATGATATGACGACGGAACATATCCAGCTTGTTCTCATCCCATCCTTTTTCGGGCGTATATTGCGTACCGGATAATTCGCCACGTTTCAACCATAGGGGAGAAGTCACTTTACCATAAGCATTGGAAGCGTCTCCTACCATGTAAGCGATTTTTTCTCCTTCATACCAACGTGGAATCCAGCCGTATCCTTCCGTCCCGATCTTCTGCGTCATTCCATTCACCAGAATACTATTGTGTGCACGGGTATTACGGTAAGAATACATACAATGATCGTCTGTAAAACCAGTGCGATGTCCGCTACTGTAAAAAATGGCTTTACCTCCGTAGAATGTATTGAAGGCATTCTGATTGGCTAGTGCATGGGAAGTGGAACCGTAGGAACTGGAACGGAACGACAGCATTGCATTCTTGTCTATATCTCCTAAAGAAGTATTCATCGTACCGATTCCCGTTTCATTAAATACTTTTGCCATCGGTAATTCTGCAAGAGTAGTACCTTCTTTGGGGAGCGCTTTCTTTGTTGTACAGCGATACCAAGTCAAGTCTCCGGATTTTCCGAGGAAAGTCTTCTCCATAATATCCGGTTCTTTTTGCAAGATAGTGCGTACATAAGCGGCAGCCCATGGATTATTACATTCACGTGCCAAGGCATCTGCATACCCTACTCGTGTACCGTTTGGCTTCATCTTACTTTCATGTGAGTTTCCTTGTCCGGCGGATTTCGAGAATGGTGGCTGTTGATAGATGACGTAAAACGCATTGTTGTTATACCAAGGATCAGCAAAGAAATCGAATCCGCTGATACGGGAATAAAAAGCGGGAACTTCAATCAATGTGCGGAGATTGACTTGGAAATAAGAATCGCCATTGTGCCATCCTCCATCAGTGTTGAGACCCGGCAACCGAGATACCCACTCATTGTAGCAATAATCCACCCAGGTGGAAGCCATCGGTAGTTCACCATACGTAGCAAACGCAGCCATATTCAGGATGCGGAAAGTCATTTGCCAGACGTGGTTATCAGCAATACGGTTTTCTAAGTGATTGACATATTCATGATAGAATTTCTTTCCATTTTCTCGAATGGTTCTTAGGAGCAGTTTCTTTTCATTCGGAGCCAGCAGGTTATACCAAGCGTCATACGCTGAAGTGCTCATAGACAGAATGGTGGAACGGTTGAAATCTCCTGCGAAGTACTTACTGTTTTTCCATGAAAGAATTTCGGAAAGACGCTTTATACCTTCTTTGTAGTATACCTCGTCTTTCGTTAGCAAGTAGGCACGTACCATGGCTTCGATATTCGCTTCTTCACGGTCTACAATCTTACGACTTTCCCGAATCAGAGCGGAACGATATTGAACGATATTTGTCAGTTTGACAACCTGGGTCGTATCAATTTCTTCTTCCAAATGTTTCAGTGGGTGATTCAGACATTTATCGGCTTTCCGGATATAAGCTTGTGCTTCCGGATTATTTTTGTTCCGTTCGATGATATTGTCCCAATCTTCGGCATCAAGCAAGATACGGGGATGCGTTTTGGGCAATTTGGCTAACACCTTTTGTAGAGAAGGCGGGTTGAACATACGTACATGTTCGTCTATATAAAAATGAGAAACGGGCGACCATTCTTCTTTTCCGTCTTTGTCAACGTAGGCATATTGCCAATACCATTTTCCTTTTTCAAACAGTTTGAATGGGTTGAAAAAGGCCCATTTTCTTTCGGCGGTTATCACTTCCGATTTGAATTTCGGGTCGCGTGCGATCCGAATGCGGTAAGTCACTTCCGGTTTGTAGTCTTCTTCTTCCACTCCGTCCAATACGGGACCCAGGTGTGGGAATTTGTCCGGCCACATGAAACGTGGAGGATTGACAGTGATATGTTGCCCGTCCAGTGGTGAAGGTGTTTCGCGGACCTCATGCATCAATGTCTGTTGAGTCAGACGCATGATTCCTTTTTGCGCATACCCGTTGGCGGATAGCAGAATGGTGAACAAGAGAAAAATAGATATTCGTTGTTTCATCATATAACTTAGCATTTTTTTATTCATCGTTTGTTGTTCAACGTTGTTTGAACAAATCTTTCAGACGAACGGTCTTGTTATTAATCAGTGGGCGTGCCCAAAAACCGATAAAGGTGATGTATCCTACGAAAACAAGGATAAACAGCATACCTGTGCGGAGTGATGTAGCATCTGCCAGCGTACTCACAATCATCGGACCACCGGCACCACCTACGATTGCCGAACATAAAATACCGGCGAATGAACCGTGATGCTGTGAAGCAGAGTTCAAGGCCAATGAGAATACAATGGAATACATCATGGAAATACTGAATCCGACAGCAGGAAAAGCGATCATAGATACTTCCTTGCTTCCGAACAATGCCGATAATAATAGGATGATGGTCAGGATTCCGGAGATTTGCAGCAATCGCTTGCTGTCAATCAACTTGAGTAGAATCATACCTACGAGACAGCCGGCTGTCATCAATCCCCAGAAATAGCTCACGGCTTGCGCACCATCAGTTTGCGGATTGACTCCGTGGTATTGTTCCAGGAAGGTACTCATAAAGATAGAAGTTCCCTGTTCCGTACTTACGTAGCAGAAAATCCCCAGGAAAAACAGCCATACATATTTCTGTTTGAATAAAGCCAGATATGAATCTCTGGACCCGCTTTTCTCATCTTCTTTCAATTCGATCTTGGGAAAGCGGGAGACACCGACGGCAATCAGCATTACTAACAACAGGATGGTGAATACCCAGTAAAGAGATACCCACGGCATTTCCCGTGGGGTGATATCGGCCAACAAGTCGATAAAGAAACCTTTACCGGCTGTATAGGTTGCCGGGTCAAGTTCACGAATCAGATAAGTATATACCAGAGGGCTTAGGAAAGAAGCGATGCCAAACATGAATTGTGCCAGTTCGGCTATAAATGCATAGTTTTCTTCTCCTCCTACAGTACGCTGGAGCGGATTCAATACAGTTTGCAACATGGCCATTCCTAATCCGATGATGAAAGAAGAAGCTAATAACATCGGATACGTATGCATGCAGGCAAACAGGATGGTGCCGATGAACGGCATCAGGAAGCCACCGAATAATACCGGTTTTTCACCGAAACGGTCAATGAGTAATCCGGCAGGGATAGACATGATGGCGTATGCCAGGAAGAAAGAGGTCGGGATAAATCCCGCCATCGCCAGGTCACTTAGATTGAAGTTGTGGATAATGTCTGGAATGAGTGGTCCCAGAATATTAGTGATAAACGAGATGGTGAACCAGAACGCCATAATCAGCGCCAACATTCCTAAATTCTTTCTCATAATTTAATCAGGTTTGGAGCAGATAATTGAGTAAATACAAGTGAAGCCGCTCCAATACTTCCGGCCTTGTTTCCAAGAGCGGCAGCTATGATTTGAGTATTCACAGCACAGTCGGGGATGGCATAACTACGTGCTTTTTCGCTTACTTTCTGAATGTAAAAGTCTCCTGCCTCGGAGAGTCCTCCACCAATTACAATCTTTTGCGGACTGAAGATATTGATAAAGCCTGCAATTCCGTGTCCCAAAAAGTCGCAGTGTTCTTCCAGTGATACTTTTGCAATCGGATCCCCTTGCTTGTAAAGACGGACAATTAATTCTCCGTTAATCTCTTCATCCGGGTAGGAGATACCTGCGTCTGCTATTCGTTGACTGAAGCGGCGTACCAAAGCGGAAGTGGAAGCATAGTGTTCCAGACAGCCGACAGAACCGCAAGCACACGGTTCACCATTGGCAATGAGAGGTACGTGTCCCAGTTCTGTTCCCCGGTTGGCATAACCGTTGAACAATTTGCCGTCGATGACTACTGCACCTCCAATACCTGTTCCTACCGTCAAGAAAACAACATGAGTGGCTCCCTGACCGGCTCCGTACATTGTTTCTCCCAGTCCCATCAGATTGGCATCATTTCCCAATAAAGCCGGAAGTCCGGTTTCCGTTTCAATGCGGTCTGCCAAGTGAATGTTTTCCCAGCCGTTGATATTTTCCGCACCTCCTAATACAATACGGTTCGTACAATCCACAATGCCCGGTGTTCCGATTCCTATACCATCAATTGTGTAGTCTTTTTCCTGTGCAAAGGTTTTCACTTCATTGATAGCAGTAACCAACTGTCCGATGACAGCTTCTGCTGATACATCGGCTTTCGACGGTAACTTCCCTTGAAAGTAAAATACGCCTTCATTATCAATAAGGGCGTATTTTACAGAAGTTCCGCCAAGGTCAATTCCTATAGCGTATTCTTTCTCCATGCCACGTTTATACTTGATACTTAATACTTAAAAACTATACTCTTTCCGCCCAGATCGGTGAACTCCAAGCCCATTGTCCGTCACGTTGGCGAACGCGTACATAGTAATAATCCGTATCTCGCTGCGGCTCTTTATCTTCCATGTAGTGTTCCAGAGTGAAACAGCTTTCCGGCATGGCACGATTGAAGAGAATAGCCTCACTCAACCAACCGATCATGAAGTGTGAACGTGAACCTTCGAGCAACTCGCCCAACGTATGTTCAAACTTCTTGCCATTGAATTCGGCAATGACCTTACCGTCTTTGGGCATTTCCACATCAAGGATTACAGCTTGCATGGCTGCTGTAGTCGTATTCGGATTCTTGCTGCTGTACATATCCAGTTCGGTTTCCTTGTCACCAACGGATACAATACGGTTGACATGTGTGTGGAATTCAGTTTCACCTTCTTGTGGAGAAGTGAATGCTGCGCCACGGAAACAAGGAGTTACACTATGAATCTGGCCTTTGTCTACCGACAGTTTTCCCTGCCAATGTACGTATTTCTCTTCACGATTCCAACCAAAATCAACTTTAACTTTGCAACGTACCGTATTACCTTCCGGAGCAACGGGAGTCAACGGACCACTCATACGAGCCAAAATCTGCCCGTTTTTTACAATATCTACGTAGTCGATACAGCTTTCACCTGTGACATTCAGATAGATACGGCGGCTGTTACCGCGAACTACATCACCCATGAAAGCATCGTTGAGGCGGAAGTCGATAATAATCTTATCACCGGTTGCGGCACATACGTGACGGGTACGCAGAGCTTCCCAAATGGCGTCGCGAGTCAGTGACGGAGCCATGATACCGATGCGTCCGTCGCCATAGCTTCCCGGATAACCGGAGTGTTGGTCGGTAGATGCCATGATACCAAACTTATTGCCCAATTCAAGACCATATTGAATGGTTCCTTCCCATTGGCGTGGTCCCATATCATGCAGATAGGGATAGTCTCCCTGATCGCTTTCTGCCAGACCGTGACGGGAATACATTTCTACGAATGGAGTAATATCTCCTTCGGTAAAGCATTTCCAGTTGTAACCGCGATAACCACCCTGATAACCCATGTGGTGCGGGGTAACGAATACCTTATGTCCTTTTGCTTTTTCTTTCCAGTCTTCGATTGAAGTACATTCTACAAGTGGTGCGTCCAAATCATAGTTCAGCGCAACATGGTCTCCATGTTCCATACTATGAGCTTCGTATCCTACAAAAGTCAGGAATTCACCTTCCTTGTTATACTCATTTGTCATTTTTACATACTTCTCATAGCCGCCTTCACGCAAACGCTTAAAAGCTCCCGTGTGGTAATCGATCACCCATTTCAAGCGGGGATCATCTGCTCCGGGAATATCCGGCCACATAGCATGAGGAGTAACACTAACAAAATCCAATTGTCCTTTCGCTGCTTCAAAAGCATCGCGCATGTCGCCGTGTCCGTATGTGATGTTACAGTGGTTGTGTAAGTCGCCCCAATACATTTTGAGGTTGCTGGCTGATGGCATAATTTTCTTAGCCTCTTTGCTTCCTGCTGCGCAAGAACCGAGCAAGCTGCCTGAAGCTGCCAGTCCGAGGAAAGACCAGCCTGTGTTTTTTAAAAACTTTCTTCTATCCATGATATAATTGTTTTTGGTTAATCTTTATTTATATAAATGGGGATTAATATTGCACCACAGAGGACACAGAGGTTTACTATTTTTTATTCACTATAAAGTAACACAGAGTCTCACGTATTTATCGCTCTGTTTTACTTACGGAAAGAAGAGAGAAAAACTCTGTGCCCTCCGTGTCCTCTGTGGTGAACCCATAAATTATCATTTAGCGATTTTTCATTAGTCGGCGATCACCTTTGAAAAGAATCTTTTCCTTTTCATCCGGGTCCGTATCTTTATACTGTTTTTGAGTTTCCTGAAGCAGTTGCATCAGTTCTTTTTGCTTTTCAGCATATTCCGGTTTGCCGAAGACATTGTTCATTTCTCTTGGGTCAGCTTTCATGTCATACATTTCCCATTCGTCGATATCGTTGTAGAAATGAATCAATTTGAAATCTTGCGTGCGAATACCATAGTGACGTTTCACAGAATGTTCTGCAGGATATTCGTAGTAATGATAATAAGCAGCTTTGCGCCAGTCGGCAGGAATTTTGCCTTCGTTCACTAATACAGGTTTCAGGGAGGCTCCTTGAATATCTGATGGAATCTCTATTCCGGCAAAGTCGAGGAAAGTAGGAGCAAAGTCTACATTCATACTGATGGCATTACTGGTACTTCCTGCTTTAATAGCTTTCGGATAACGGATGACAAGCGGCATGCGCTGACATTCTTCATACATGAATCGTTTGTCAAACCAGCCATGTTCGCCAAGGAAGAAACCCTGGTCGGAGGTGTAGACAATGATTGTATTGTCCAGTTCACCAATTTTTTCGAGATAATTCAACAAGCGGCCGATATTTTCGTCTACTGCCAGAACTGTCGCCAGATAATCACGCATATATTGCTGATATTTCCAGCTGATTAATGATTTACCTTTCAGATCACCTTTACGGTATTCGGCAATGCGTTGTGCGTATGCAGAATCCCATTTATTCTGAACTTCAGCCGGCATACGTTTGTACACGCTGTAAAGACGGTTGGTGGTATCTTTCAGCATCTCTTCACGAGTCAGTAATTTGAGGTCCCAGTCGTTCGTCAATGTATATTCGATGGACATATCCTGTTCACGGGCTGCTTTTCCACGGCCTTCATAGTCATCGAACAGATTAGCCGGTTCCGGGAAAGTAGTATTGTTGAATATACCCAGATGGCGGGGGGCAGGCATCCAGTTGCGATGCGGGGCTTTCTGATGATACATCATGCAGAAAGGCTTGTTCTTATCGCGCCCTTTGAGGAATTCAATGGCTTTATCAGTAATAATATCTGTGGCGTATCCTTTTTCTACAATATGTTTTCCGTTTTCCCAAAAATCAGGATCATAATAGTCACCTTGTTCGTGTTGGCCGCTAAGGATACTCCAATGATCGAATCCTTGTGGTTCACTGATAAGATGCCATTTACCAATTATTGCAGTCTGATATCCGGCTTGTTGAAGCAGTTTGGGGAATGTCTGCTGATCTCCGTTGAATGTACTTGCGTTATCGGTAAAACCATTTTCGTGGCTGAACTTACCGGTGAGGATGCACGCGCGTGAAGGTCCTGAAAGAGCGTTGACAGCATAACAATTGTCAAAACGGATACCTTCGTTGGCAATCCGATCCATGTTAGGAGTCTGAATCAAATTTCCTCCGTAACAGGACATTGCTTGAGTGGTATGGTCATCCGTCATCATGAAGATGATGTTCGGTTGTCTGGTCTCTTCTTTCTTTTGATTGCCGCAAGAAGCGAGACTTAGTGCAGCTAGTGGGAGGAGTAGGGCAGAGGGAGTGTAATAGTTTTCCATAATGATGAAGGAATCCCTCCCTCTCCTTGGGAGAGGGAGAGACTTTATTATAATTTGTATTTTAATGACTGTTTCTTTCCGTTTACTTTCACTTCTACTTCCAGTCCGTTCTCATCGAACGCCTTGTTCTTGAATTTAGCTGCAAATTTAGGGGCATCTGCACTCTTTTTAACTGGGTAGATAACAGTGATGTAACGTACAGCTTCTTCACCGTCTTTCTTCACGTTGAAAGATACATTCATACGTTTGTAACGTTTGCGATAAGCAGTTGAGCACCATCCCGACTCTTTCTTCATCGTCATACCGTCAGGACCGAAACATTGTAGTTTCATGTTGCTTCCGTCTTCAAATTGTGTCAGGAACGTCATGTCTTCGTGGCTGTTGGCGATTTCTCCTTTCGGCATTTGATAATGAAGATTGATGGAACCTTTGGCACTACCGGTCATTTCGTCTACAATGACAAAGTAAGTGTTGTCAACGAAGAAAACAGAACGACGGTGTTTCAGGTTCTTGTAACTGGGATTTTCGGTCACTAAAGTTTGGATAGCACCTTCCGGTTGCCATAATTTAGTAACAGATTCTGTCGTATCCAGGTTTTTGTTGTTCAGCGTTACTGTGTTGTGAACACAAGTCTGACGGTGCCAGTTGCGTTGTTCCATCACTTCGCCTTCACCGGCATATACATACGAACCTGAATCCGGGAACAAATTCTTGCCGTTGAACCAAAGTTCAAACGTTCCGTTATCCGGCTGACAATGCCAGAATGCTTTCGGACCTGCTTTTACTACCATTTGAGTAGCATCCATTCCCCATGAGTTGCGGAATACAAAGAAACCTGATTTCAAGAATCCTTTAGACATATAATCCGGCAATGCACCTTCTTTTCCTTCGGTTGCGAAGTATTTGATAGCTTGGTTTTTCGGGAACAGTTTACTCCATGCTTTGTAGTTTTTTACCATTTCTTTCTTTGTTGTCAACTTAGCATCGCTGAAACATGGGTTGGTATAATCAGGGAAAGAAATGTTTGCGTAGAACATAATCATGCTTTCGATTGTATCCAGGTAATCCTGCGGGAATTCTTTACGGAATCCGTTTGCATCCGCGATACCCAATGCCTTGCAGAAAATGTTGATAGCTGCCAGATGATAATGCGGGTCGAGTTCGAACTGTCCGCCGTCTTCGTATACCTGTACATGAATTTCACGGTTCAGAATATCGATACCGCTTTTTCTCCATGCCGGGGCGTCTTTAAATTCAGGGAAGAAAGCACCGGCGTAGATCATACGTTGAGCTTCGAACAGCAAGTGGTTACCTTGATCAGAGTAGTTGGCAAGGATGTGTATAGCATGTTTGTGATAGTTCACCAGGAATTCTGTCAGGAAGTCCGGAGTGAAAGAAGGCGAAGGAAGGAATAACTGGAACTGTGAAGTCTGGTCCTGCAGGCGATTACTAACTTCCAACGGGCGCCATGCGAAACGTACATTTTCTACTTCACCTTTGATTTTTCCATCACTTATCAGCTCATATTCTTTCTTGTCCATCTTTACCAACGGATTCTTTTTAATCCAGTCGATATACTGATGTGCCCATTCTTTAGCATATTTCTCGTCACCGGATATGCGATAAGCCTTTCCCATCGGAGTGAACCATTTGTGGCGGTGCAACTGCCAACGGAGTTCATTGTCTTTCACCGGCCAGTACTGCCAGTTGATGTCTTCTCCGTAGTTGTAAGAAGGCTGATAACCTTTATGTACGAAGAATGTGTGTTTCAATCCGTCATCTGCCCATTGCTGCTCTTCTTTGCTGATAGTCACTTTGTTCAGATTGATATCCGGAGTTTTTACGTTGGTACGTACACGATAATAGTCTAGTAGTGCTTTGGCAGCATCTTCATTTTTACCTTCCTGATGCAAAGCTTTCACTTTTTCCAATCCCGGATAGTCCAGGTTAAGAATTGAAAAGACTTCGCTTTTCAGTTCTTGGGCATAACCTTTGCTTACGAAGCATGCGATTGCAAGCAGAACGATATACTTTAAAGTTTTATTCATGATATAATAGTTGTTATAATTTTATGTATTAGATATCTTTGTAGTTGATACCTTTCAGATTCATGAATCTCTTCAATGCTTCCAGATAATAGTAGTCAGCATAGTTCAGTGGAGTGTCGATTTCAGAACCGTTGGGCAGTGAACCGACAGAATGCATCAGAATGAATCCTTGGTTGTCACCCACTTTAGCAAGATATGCGTCGCTTGACAAACTCTTCAGAATCTTTTCCGCATAATCCAAGTATTTTTGTCCGTCGGGAACCATGGTGCTTAGTTCGATCATGGCAGAAGCAGTAACAGAAGCGGCAGATACATCGCGCGGAGTTTCTTCAGTTACAGGAGCATCGTAGTCCCAGAAAGGAATGGCATCCTCTGTTTTTACGCGGTTCATAATCATGTCAGCTATATCCTTTGCAAAGTTTAGGAAAATGCTGTCATTGGTTTCACGGAAGCAAGCGGTATATCCATATATAGCCCATGCTTGTCCTCGTGCCCATGAAGAATCATCGTTCTTTCCTTGGAAAGTTTGTTTACTTTCCACTGTACCGTCGTTGTTATAGCTTATTACATGCCAGCAGGTATAATCAGGACGGAAGTGATTATGCATGGTAGTCATGGCATGCTTGATAGCAATGTCTTTATATTTATTGTCACCTGTCGCTTTTGCTACATTAAACAGAAGATCGAGGTTCATCATGTTGTCGATAATAACCGGGAAGTTCCATGTCCCGAAATCCCATGAACGGATAGCGCCGATAGAGTCGTTGAAACGACCACAGAGGTTATCGGCAGTTTCTCTCATCACAGCGGCAATGGTGTCGTTGGGTGAAAGACGCTCTGCATTGCCATAGCTGCAGTTGACCATGAATCCCAAATCATGCGTGCCTTTATAATAGCGTACCGGATTCAGTAGATTTGTATATTGGATGGCTTGAGTTTTCAGTGTATCGTTTCCTGTCAGTTCGTATGCATACCATAATGAACCGGGGAAGAAACCACTCGTCCAGTCATAAACGTTGCAGAGGCGACGTTTGCCTAGCTGGTCAGCAGTAGGTTGTGCGCGTAGTGAATCTTTGAATGTTAATGAGTCTCTTTCTAACTGGCGGCAAAGGAAATCCATGTCATAGCCGGTACGGATGGAGCGTGGCAACATTCCCGTACCACTAACCTCTTCAGCAGAAAGTTGTAATTGGGCAGAAGCTACATCCAGTCCTTTTTTTATCCAACTGTAGTCTTCCTTTGGGGTTGTCTGGCACGATGCAAGTGCAATACTAACCGAAGCAAAGAGAACAAGTTTCTTTTTCATGTTATTCATTTTAAGTGATTGTTTTTAGAAGTTTTGTAACTGATGCAAAAGTAACTGAAAGGCAAAACTTTCCGTTGCAGGATTGTCCAAAAGGTATTTGAACCTTGCTTTTCAAGTTTTGATTTTGTTGAAAAAGGTTTTAAATTTCTCCAATATGCCCTATTTAAGGCATATTGGAGAAGATTTATAGAAATCTTTAGTTTAAAGGATTAGTCACCCCATCCTTGGTTCTGTTTGAAGTTTTCCATCAAACTCATATCACGAGCTGGGATGGGGAGTAGTTCGTGTTTATTCTTTTGGGTATATTGGTAAGCTATATAATTTGCTTCCGGATACCAACCAATCAATTTTATATAAGTATTCACTATTGTCTCATAATATATTCCCCAACGTATTAAATCTTGACGACGATTTCCTTCGAAAGCTAGTTCGTAGGCACGTTCATTACGGATATATTCCTGGAATCCCTCGTAGGATGTTGATTTTAAATCAACGGTTGTATTTGCTTCATTATAAGGAAGTCCATATCCGCGGCGGCGAACCATATTAAGAGCTGCTAATGCAGCGTTATTAGGACCATGATGCCATTCGTTAAGTGCTTCTGCATACATTAGTAACACGTCTGCATAGCGCAATATATACCAATTGATATTTGATTTATCATTATTCAGCAAGAAATTGTGTTCTTTTACGTACTTTTCAGTATCCCATTTTGCCGGAGTATAATTTTGCTTGTTTTTTTGACCGGCTGTAGGTTTGTCTACTTCTTCTGGTTTTGCCCAGAAAGATTTATTCGGGTCATATTTGTAATTGGCTATGGAAAGATCACGGCGTTTATCTCCTTTTTCTTTGTTTAACCAATCTAAGAAGAATGTATGTACTACTTTGACATTGGCTGCGTTACGTCCGCGTGTTCCTGAAATTTCGGTTACTTTAACCCCATTCCATTTACCGATACGTCCTACTGGGTCTTCGCTGGCTGTACCAGTGACAGAATTTGCATAGAAACTTACCTCAATTAAACTTTCCGCCGGATCCCATGTGCCATTACAAGTATTTTCCCAGAGTTGTTCATAGTTATCTAACATACGATGTTTGCCGGAGTTGATAAGCTTTTCTGCTGTTAATGCAGCTTGTTTCCATTTCTCTGTATCTTTAATAGGTTCGCCTGCCCAGGTGACATATACACGAGTCAGCAATCCCAATGCACCGCCTTTAGAAAAACGGAACCGAGTATTACCACGTAGTGTATCATCTGATTCGAACGGTAAATTTTCGATAGCAAATTTGAGATCTTCTTCAATGAACTTGTATACATCGCGAGGGTCTGCTTGAACGAATTCAGATGGCTTCTTATATGATTCGGATGTGCTGGTAATTAATGCAATGTTACCATACCAACGTACCAATTCAAAATAATACAATGCTCTCAATGCTCTTGCTTCTGCTAAATACATTGTGGCAAGTGCTTGACCTTCCGAGTTGTATGTGGCCATTTTAACTTCCAGACGCTCTATAAAGTCGTTGGCGCTATAAATGGCACTGTATAAAGATGCCCATGTATTTTGTACATACGAATTATTGGGGTTAAATGCATTAGCCGGATATTCACGGAAACTACTGGTACTGTTTCCTTCACATTGTGCCAGGTCATTAGTTAAATCAAATATGCATGACAGGTTCATACCATAAAGATTATCTGTCACCATGTTGCGGTAAACTCCTAACAATACATTATTGGCTTCAGATGCATTGTTCATATATTGGTTCTTTCTAATATCTGATTTCGGATCTTCATCCAATAAATCGGAACATGAACTGAAAGACAATGTGCATAAAGCCAGTGCTGATATATAATATATTAGTTTTTTCATTGTTATACTCGTTTAAAATTGAACATCAAGTCCGAATGTAAATACTCTGCTCTTTGGATATGCACCCCAATCCAGACCGGGAGTCATAGGATTGCTGGCTGCTGTACTAACTTCCGGATCATATCCGCTATATCCGCTGATGCAGAACAGGTTCTGTGCAGTACCATATATGCGAAGTTTAGATATATGGATTTTGTTAATCCATTTTTTCGGCAGACTGTATCCTAATGTCATGTTTTTCAGTCGTAGGAATGATCCGTCTTCTACGAAACGTGAGTATACGTCTCCCTTTACATAGCCTTTTGTTGAAGGTACCTTGTTAGATGCATTAGTCGGACTCCAACGATCTGCAACTTCTGCCAGCATATTGTAGCGTTGGTCTTGCGAACCGGTTGCGAACTGACGAGTTGCGTTGAATACATCATTACCATAGCTATATTGTAACATAAAGCTAAAGTCTATGCCTTTGAAACTAAAAGAGTTGGTGATACCTCCAAACCATTTTGGCATGGCATTACCGATGACTGTACGGTCAGCGGTAGTGATCTTTCCATCACCGTTTTGGTCTTTGTATTTTACTACGCCCGGAGCAGCTCCACCGTCATAACGTGTGTTGTTCGTAATACCCGGTTTCAAGATAAGCTTTCCTGTAGCGGCTGAAGTGTAGAAGTCGTCTACTTGATAAATGCCATCAAATTCATAACCGTAAATCAATCCTAATGATTCGCCTACTATGGCACGGTAGTCAGATTGAGTATAATTGGTTCTGTCAAAGTTTGAGTATGCTTCCGCATAATTGGCACCGGAAGATAAAGCTTTCAACTCATTGCGAATGAATGAAATATTGAAGTCTGTACTCCAGGTAAAATTACGATTTTGGATATTAGTGCTGTTAATAGCCAATTCGATACCACGATTCTGGATTTTACCAATATTCTGCATTTGTGATGAGAATCCGGTAACATACGCTAGGTTTTGCGCAAGTAGCAAGTCTTTGGTATTTTTGATGAAGAAGTCAGCTGTAACATTCAGACGATTATCAAAGAATCCAAGGTCAACACCCAGATTGGTGGTACTTGAGCCTTCCCATTTCAAATTTTTATTCTTCAGGTGAGATTGGGTCAGTACAGTGGACGTTGTGTTACCAATACCATATTTACTCTGTGTATAGAGGTCTAATGATAGGAAATTAGCAATACGGTCGTTACCTACAATACCCCATCCTAAACGAAGTTTCATGTTAGATACAAAAGGAAGATTCTGTTTCATGAATTTTTCTTCCGAGATACGCCATGCAGCGGAGAAAGCCGGGAAAAATCCCCATTTATTTTTGTATGAGAAAACAGTAGAACCATCCGCACGTACAGTAGCTGTCAGCATATATTTGTCGTTGAATGAATAATTTCCCCGCGCAAAAAATGATAACATGGTTTTATCTCCAAACGAGGTGTTTACTTTACTGGGAACTGCACCTAAACCTAGATTGTCATTACCGATATTATCTGAAGGGAAATTTTTTGCTTGTCCCAATAAGAATTCGGAACTTCTGTATGAGAGTTCTTCACCTAACATTATTTCATAGCGATGTTGCTTTATTTTTTCAACCCATGTTAATTGGTTATAATTGGTCCAACGTTTTTCGCGTCCCATCTGAGTCTCTCCATAAGGCATTTGACCATTGGTGTATGCCTGTCTTGTCTGAGTTTTATAGAATACATCTCTGCGAGTATTGGTTGTGTTGTATGTACCGGCTGTCTTAAATGTTAATTTCTTAGTGATTTTAGCAGTAAGAGACAAATTGGCACTCCACATTTCAGAACGCTTGTTGTCCGTCGTATTTTCAGCTTGTAAGATGGGGTTCACTTGTGCCAGACTTTCGCCTGTTTCCAGCATAGCCGGGTCAATTGCGCTAGCCAGTAATTCTTCATTGGTTTTAGCCAGACCTCCTGTAGGACGTGACCTTAATATCTGTCCTAACATATTGAAGCGTCCTCCATCACCGGAAGTTCCGGCACCTTCTTTCAATGTATTGGAATAATTGATAGTAGCATCGGCTGTAATATACTTATTAATCTTCTGATTGATACGAACTTTACCGGTTGTTTTAGTGAAACCACTATTTCTAAAAATACCGTTCTCTTTATAATGAGAGAAAGAAGCAGAGTATTTGGTGCCGTCATTACCTCCTGTTACGGAAATGTTATGATCTTGTGACCAGGTAGGACTGAAAGTTTCTCCTTGCCAATCTACTGATTCTACTCCAATATAGTCGTCCAAAGTACGATATTTGTAATATTCTCCTGTTTCGGGATTGATTTCATTGCGGTAATAACCGGGGATAAATTTAGTGTCCAGTTCTCCCTGTAGTTTTACAAATTCATAAGCGTTGAGCAGGTCCAATTGCTTGGTGATTTTACGGTAAGTAGCAGAACCATTGTAGCTGACTACAGGTCTACCTGCCTTACCTGATTTAGTGGTTACCATCACTACACCATTAGCTGCGCGTGCACCATAAATAGCTGATGAAGAAGCATCTTTTAGGATTTGAATAGATTCAATATCAGAGTTTGCCAAGTAGTCAATGTTGTCAACCTGGAAACCGTCAACAATGTAAAGGGGAGTAGCATCACCGTTTAATGTTCCTACACCACGAATCTTAATATCAAATCCTGCACCTGGAGTTCCGTCAGTTTGGGTAATTTGTACACCAGCTACCTGACCTCCTAAAGCTGCCATGACAGAACTACTTTTAAATTCTTCTATATCCTTGGCTGCAACAGAAGCTACGGAACCAGTCAAATCACTTTTTTTCATAGAACCATAACCTACTACGACAACTTCATCTAAAACAGCATTGTCCGGTTCCATTTTAATGTTTAACTTTTTATCTGTTTGAGCAATTTTTACTTCTTGATTTTTATAACCAATATAGCTGAATACCAGTGTCGAACCTTTTGAGGCTTGGATAGTAAAATTACCATCAAAATCTGTTGTCGCTCCAGTTTGAGTCCCTTTTACCATGACGGTAGCGCCAATCATAGGCATGTCCGTCTCGTCTACTACTACACCTTTGATATTTTGCGCTGAAACGTAGATTGTAGCTATGAGAGCTAAGAGGGTGAACCACCCTCTTTTGCTCATTGCTTTTGTAGATATATTGTACATAATTGTAATGTCTTTTAATTTAGAAATTTTCATCAAACCATATCAATAATGGGAATGCTCTTTTAGCAGTATTACCTAAATCAGCGGAGTTACCGGAAATTTCATAAGTCATTTGTCCGGTCATGATACCGTTTGCATATTGTCCTCCATCTTCATAAGTTGGGTCTCCATACCACTTATTCGGATTTATAGTAACAGCCCATCCTTTATTGGGGTCAACATAACCTAGGGCATTTGTTAACTTAGTATTTGCTTTTGTGTTCTCATAATATGACATTGGTGCTTTGGCTCCATAATTAGGTACTTTTGAACCGTAATAATTGCGCCATACCTGATTCATAAAATAGGTTGGATCAGCTGGAGTCATAGGTTCTGTGTTCTTGTTGTCTGTGCTGATAGCTCCTGATTTATGAGATTTAGGACCTTCTAAATTTTGATAACGGAATGAGCGGCGATAATCCAGCATAAATCGTGACATATCTGTTACTCCGACAATTGTAGGTTCTGTAGAAGTTCCTCCAGTTTTGGGGTTTACTTTGAATACAAATGGAGTATATTCTATTCTAATGGGGTTTGTATTAGGATTAAAGTCAAAAGCAACGAATGTTTTGAAAGTTCTTGCTAGATCACCTTCTCCGGCAGTGGCTTCTATTATAAGATAAGCCATAGGAGCATCACCTCCTTTGAAATTATCCGGCGAGAATCGAACTACACCTGTTGTCTCATCAATCATAGGATATCCTGTTTTATTCGGATCGTCTAAGTTGAATTTAGTGGCTATCTTCCACTTGAAAGCAATACCTTTACCATCTAAATTCGTTTCTGGAGTTAAAACTAAATTTCCTAACTCTGCTGCACTTCTAATACGGTATTGTGAAGCTTCTGTTGCCTTGTCTAATCCGAGGTTGTTACCATAATATACATACACTATATTATTAGGATTTGGGGTAACTGTTAATAAGAAAGTGGTGATAGTCGGATTTCCCTTGCTGTTATCAGCTTGTACCTTAACTTCATATTTTCCTTCTGGTATACTATTGCCTTTTTTCGCACTAATCTTACCATTACTTGGATTGATTGTCAATTGTCCTTCAAGTTTTGGGTCAAGGTTTACGAATGAATAGGTGACATAGTTTCCTTGCATTCCTTCTTTGGGTTGAGCTGATATAGGCGCATATTGTGCTATTTCTAAAGCTGCGTATTCAAATCCTGATATAGGAGTGATTTCATCAACTACTTGTATCGTGAATTTGGTTGGCATTTCTACTCCTTCCGGAGCGAATTTATTGGAAACTTTTACAGTAATTTCATAGTTTCCGGCTTCTGTGATACCATGTCCTTTAGCGATTGATATAACTCCGGTTGTTTCATTGATAGTTACTTTTCCTTCTGCTACTTCCGGATTAATGTTAGCTATACTGAACTTAGCTTCTTCTGTTGAACCTTCAATGACAGGTATTGGGCTGGTGTATTCAGTTTGTCCGTTTGTTTCGGACTCTTTTTCCATAATACCTTTATTGGCTGTATTGTACGTTACATCTATTGGCTTGGAAGTCAGATTGAATGTGATGGCATCAGCAAATATACCTTCTCCTGCTAAAGTAGTCAGTTTTAATGATACTTTGTGCAGACCCGGCTTCATCTTCTTTATTGTCTCTTCATCCGGATTAATAGAAATAACTCCACTTGTAGAGATTTTGAAGAATTCCTTTTCCGGACCTTCGGCTATTGCATAGCCGCTGATTGTGACGTGTTCGCCTTCTGTTACTACTTTTGCAGTAGCTTTTGATTCTCCGATTTCTTCAAAGTCGATTTCAATATAATCAGGTTCTACTTTAATTCCATCAGGAACGCTGGGTAACATTTTTACTTGTATGGCATCTTTGAATTCATGGTAGTTGCCATTACTATTACATCCTACGGAGATGGAATATAATCCTACCGGTAGATTATCAGAGTTAGCAATACGAACACTACCATCTTTACTGTCAATGATAAATGATTCGGATGTGTATGGTTCACCGTTAAGAGTGATTCCGGTGATAACGAAATCTGTTGGTTCACCTCCTGTATATGTGGGCTTTTCAATCACTGCAGTCATTGATGGGCCTATATCAGTGAGGCTGTAATAATAGATGGCAAAGCCAGTTGTGTTGGTAGTCTCTGTATCCGTGCATGAGAAGCCCGTAATAGTCAGGACTACTATAGATAAGATTGCCAGGAATCTAGAGGTTAGTTTTTTTAAATTCATAGTGTTATGATATTAGTTATTATTTTCTGGTATTGTATAGCTTAACTCATAAGGAGTACCATTTACCGTGACTTTGATTGCAACAGCTTTTCCTGTGTAACCTCCATCGGTAAATTCAGCATTAATTGTAGTACCTGTTGGATTGGAAGTCGGGTATATGACGGTAATAGCACGAATTGTTTCTCTATCTTTGTTCTTTCTAAGTGAAATTTTATATCCTAAACGATTTTCAATATTAACCACACCATGATCATTGGATACGTTGCTTTTAAAAGTTGCAGATGAATCATAATCTTCAGATGATGTATAAATAACAATATTGTTATTATCACTGTAGTTAGTATGTATGCCATGGGCTGCTTTGGAATTCGAATTGTCGAAAGTTATTTCATTTTCAGGTGCACAAAGATTGAAATTCAAATTGTATTTGCCTGTATTATACGCTTCTTCAGGATTTTTCATGTATAATTCATCAACAAGCACAAAGAACTCTTTGTTGACATGGAATACAGAACGTCTATGGGTTAGAGATGAATTTTCGTATGGTTCATTCTCTGTAACTATGTAATTTGTATTGTCTTGTGTTCCTTTATGGACATAATGACCTTCCATCTTATTGATATTTGTGGTCGTAATCGTCATTGTATTATGCCAGAAACTTTGGCTATATTTATCTCTGGCGGGATCACCACTATATGCATATACACCTGCATCAGGGAAGAAGTTACGTCCTTTATGGAATAAGCTGAATGTATTATTATCCGCTTGACAATGCCATTTCTTTTTAGGATTATAGTTGTTCTTTAAGATGAACATGGACACCTTACTAGGGTCTTGATCCCATCCATTACGTAGCATGTAATAACCGGAATATTCGTATGCTTTTAATGTATAAGTTGGTTTTTTACCTTCTTTACCTTGGGTAGCCATCCATTTCATACCTTCGTTGTCCGGAAACATCTGTGCATAGCGTGTGAAATTCTTTATCAACATACTCTTTTGCATACGTCCTGAACGAGTATCGTTAAAATTTTCTACAGAGTAGTTCGGATAAACTAAGTCCATCACAAATTCTGTTGCTTTACGTAAGGACGGCATATAATCGGCTGAAAAATAATGTGCTTTATTATTCTCCTTTGCCACTTCGTAGGCGTTATAGAAGTCTGAAATAGCACCTACATGATAACTCGGGTCAAGCTCATTTTGTATACCGTCGGGATTGAACTGTTCTTTTATTTGTTCATTTAATTTGCGGGTACCTTCTTCCACCCATTCTTCTGCTTTCTTTAGTTCCGGGAATAAAACACCAGCTAAAGTAAGTGAATATAACTGTGTTACTAATATATTACCTTCCGGTTTATAGAGTTTGCGGATGCTCTCCACCTGATCTACATACTGAGTGAGAAAGATGGATAACCATTCAGGAGTGAAATTGGCAGAATGTATATAATAGGTCATTAAATCAGCTTGTGAGCTAACTCGCTCTGCGATTTGTAATCCGGACCATGGAAAATATTCATCCTTAATAACTTCCGGACATGGATAATTTTTCATCCAGTCGGTGAAAACTTCTTTCCAAGACAATATGTATTTCTCGTCTTTAGTCATGTAATAAGCTTTAGCTTGAGGTATCATCCACTGATGACGATGACGCTGATATTTGAACTCATTATCTGTTATGCCGTCAACCTTTAAGTTCCAATTTATTGTTCCATCACTATTTTTGAAAGAATAGTAAGTATCTTTTGACTCGTCTCTAACTCCATCGGTTTCTCCCCTAGTTTCAGGGAAGTTCCTTACATAAAAACGATAGTCCAGAGCTTGATTTGCAATGTTTAGTTCCACTGCTGATGCTGTAGTTCCTAAAAGAGTTACATTCGGGTTTACTACATCTGTACGCATACGATAATAATCTAGTAATGCATTAGCAGCCAATTGATAGTTTCCTGCTTCATAGTACTGTTTTACTTTTTCTAGACCTTTATAATCCAGATTGATGACCTCAAATAGTTTTTTGTCAATTCCTTCACCTTCGTCGGGAAGAATCGTTTCTTTGTCGTTGTTGGGTTCTCCAATGATTAATTCATCTTTGTCGTCTGTGCAATTAGACAAAAAGAACATTGCGAATAAACAAATAAAGATGTTCTTCATACTTTATTAGGTTTTAATTATTAAAAGTTATATTTTACTGTTTGCAAATGTAATCTGTTTATTTAGAAATGCTAATCCATCTTGTTCACACTTTGTTCAAAAAATGATTTTTTGATATTAATATTGTTGAATCATATATTAATAATGTTTAGAAAAACGGTTTTTAGGCTGATATTAAGCTTTTTATACATCATAATGTAACCTTCATCCTATTACTAATTCATTTTGATACAGGAAGGAAACGGTACGGAGACGAACTGAACGCTAGTTGTCAATAATCAATAAGAGATAAGCTGTCTTAATACTGTGTTTAGTTTCTTACTCTTCTATAAATAATAATTAGCTCTACATTCTAGTTTGCGTTCCACTTAAGTCGAACGATAGAACCACTTAAGTTGAACTATCGCCCCACTTAAGTGGAACGCAAATTTATTAGGGAACTAAGAAAATAATAGCTCCAAGAAGAATTATTAAAAAGACTATTGCGCTAGATTAATCCTTGTAACTATGAATTTAGCTCAAAACCCTACTGAAAAAAAGAAAAGTACTGTCTTATACATTGGGGTTGTTTATCCTTTTGCTTTCTTAATATACTCCGTAGGCAAACATCCGAAATACTTTTTGAAACTCGTAGCAAAGTAAGACGGCGTATTAAATCCTACCATTGTGCTGACCTCTGCTATTGTATAGCGGCCATCCTTCAGTAATTTTGCCGCTTCATTGAAACGAATCTTGCGTATAAAGTCGATAGTCGATTCACCTGTGATGGCTTTCAATTTGAGATGCAGATTAGAACGGCTCATATTCATTTCTCTGGCGAACTCGTCGGTAGAGAATTCAATATTATCCATATTCTTTTCAACGATGGCTACGGCACGTTTCAACAAAGCTTCGTCCATGGCGTTGAACGTAATCTTTTCCGGTTCTACTTCCAGAGATTTGGAATATCGTTCAAGCATACGCCTGCGGGTACGCATCATGTTCTGTATCTTCGTAGTCAGGATAGCCAGCGAGAACGGTTTCGGGATATAATCATCTGCGCCCATTTGCAAGCCTTCCATCTGATCTTTGGTTTCGCTTTTGGCAGACAGGATGATCACAGGAATGTGACAGGTACGGATATTCTGTTTCACATTCTTGCACAGCTTGATTCCATCCATCACAGGCATCATGACATCAGTCACAATAATGTCCACTTCATTCTCTTTCAACTTTTCCAGGGCTTCTTCACCATTTCCGGCTTCCAGTGTATTGAAAAGTTCGGCAAGTCCGCTACTTAGGTAATGGCGGATTTCATTATTATCTTCTACGATAAGAATCGTACCACGTTTCTTGTCACCGGTTTCGATCGTTTCGTTTTCTACCTTTTCCGTATCAATGAAATACATTTCTTTCGAGTTGGTAGAATAAACCTGCTCTTCCTCATTTTTAGCGTCATTAGAAGCTAATTCGGAAGGTTTGTAGATGTTTATATCCTGTGGCAGATAAACAGAGAAAGTACTGCCTTTGCCTTCTTCACTGTCTAACTCAATATGTCCGTGATGCAGTTCCACCAAACGCTGTACCAATGACAGCCCGATGCCGCTTCCTACGTGCTCACTCTCTATCTGATAGAAACGTTCGAATATTTTTCCCTGCTTGTTGATAGGAATGCCAATGCCTGTATCACTAACTTGCAGCACCAGCCAGTTGTTTTCCTCTTTCAGCGTAACAGTAATGCTTTGCCCACTTTCTGTATATTTGAAAGCATTTGAAAGCAGGTTGTTAACGATCAGTTCCAGATAATTCGGATCGAAAAGTTCCTCTTTCTCTTCCAGCTCGGAGTGGAGAGTATAAGTAATCTTTTTGTGGCGTGCCAGTTTATCGTAGAACAAGAAATTATCCTGTATCAGTTGGTGCGCATTCTCTTTCTTTACTTTCAGCTCGAAAACCCCCAATTCGGCACGGCGATA
This sequence comes from Bacteroides luhongzhouii, assembly GCF_009193295.2. Taxonomy (NCBI): domain Bacteria; kingdom Pseudomonadati; phylum Bacteroidota; class Bacteroidia; order Bacteroidales; family Bacteroidaceae; genus Bacteroides; species Bacteroides luhongzhouii. The sequence goes on from NZ_CP059973.1 coordinate 3,238,968, forward strand.
ATCCATCAATTGGTTGACAAGATGTAATAGACGATTGGCGTTGCGCTGGATATATTCCAGCTGGTTACGAGTCCAGCGATCACTAATCTTATTGATTATTTCTTGTAAAGGAGCTAAGATGAGAGTTAACGGCGTGCGAAGTTCATGCGAAATGTTGATGAAGAAACGCATCTTCATCTGATTGATTTCTTCTTGATGCTCCTTGTCCCTGCGTTCAAGTTCCAGTTCTGCTTCCATACTCTTACGCATCCAGAAGAAACGGAAGACGAAAGTGATAAAGCCAATAAAAGTGGCGAGGAAAATCATGATTGCCCACCAGGTCTTGTACCATATAGGGAGAACTATGATTTCCAACATCGTAGGTACGGTGTTCCATTTTCCGTCGCTATTGGCTGCTTTTACTAAAAAATGATAAGTGCCTTGTGGCAGGTTGGAGTAGGAGACAGTACGTTTGTCTGTCAGATAATACCACTCTTTGTCATATCCTTCCAATTTGTAAGCGAAAGTATTATGTTGTCCGGAAATATAATTGGATACTACAAATTCAATCGTGAAAGCAGTTTGCCATGATTTCAGGGTGATACTTTTTGTCTCATTGATATTCTTAGTCAGGATACCGGTTTCATCATCCGGACGAACTGTCTTGTTAAACAGTTGAAGTTTGGTGATAACTACCGGAGGCGTATAAGGGTTATCCAACAACAATTCCGGGCGGAAAGTAGTGATTCCGTTGATGCCTCCGAAATACATTTGACCACTTGAAGTACGACAGAACGAAGAAGTATTAAACTGATTACTCTGTAACCCGTCAGATTCCGTAAAATTACGGAACTTCTCTGTCTCCGGATTGAAACAGGAAATGCCACGGTTGGTACTTACCCAAAGACGTCCGAAAGTATCTTCCAGAATACCATATACCACATTGTTGGGTAAACCGCTAGCCGTAGTATATCGTTTGATTTTCTTCTCTTTCTCATTAAAACAGTAGAATCCTTCACGCGTACCTACCCAAATGATACCGTTGGTAGCCTCGTAAATGCAATTGGTAAACGTCTTTGTTACAGATGATTCCGGAAGAATAGGCGCCTTTTCTATCTCGATTCCTTCCTGCTGAAAGACAGATATACCTTCCTCGCCTCCGATCCAAAGCCGTTTATGGGAATCTCTGAACAGGATTGTGATTCGTTGTGAAGTAAATGGAGTACCGTCCTTTTCCTTATCAATGGTGGTAAAACTCCTTTTTTCCGGGTTAAAACTAACCAAAGCACTTAATGTCCCCAATAAGAGATTCCCTCCTTTGTCAGGAAGAATAGCATATACATTCTCATTAACCAACTGGCTGTTCATCTGATTAAAACTTTCCATTTTTCCGCTGTTTCGATGGAGAACAGTCAGTCCGCCGGCATGTGTACCTATATATACAAGTGATTTTTGTTCATCTACATATACGGCTTTGATATTGTTGGAACCAATACCGATTTCCCGTTCGTCTTCCTGTAAGATATAGTGCGTAAACTGTTGTGTCTTTGTATTATATAGATTCAAACCACCATCATTTGTTCCTATCCATAAATTCTTATCCTTATCTTCCGTAATGCAGCTGACTACGTTATCGCTTAAAGAATTCTTATAGGGAATACGCTGGATATTCTTAAATCTGTTGCGGATAGGATGATAATAGTTCAATCCCCCGAAATAGGTCCCAAGCCACATGCCTCCTTGCGAATCCATAAAAATACTGCGAACCGAACGTTGTGACAAACTACCGTTTTCTACCGGACTGCTACTGTAGGAAACGAAAGAATCGCTTCCTTCATGATAAATGTTTAGATCATTAAACGTTCCTATCCATAAGCGATTTTGCGAATCCAGTGCCAGAGAGCGGATATAATTGGAACTGATACTTTTAGGATTGGAAGAAGAATGATGGTAAGCCTTGACCTCTTTCGTTTTTGGATTGAGCAGAAGCAGGCCGGCTCCTTCGGTAGCTATCCATATACGGGTAGGAGATTGCTGCAAAATGGCCTGAATCTGTTTCGTTTCCGTTATCGGAGTAATCTTTTCCAGTTTCTTTTGAGGAATGGAATAGCTGTAAAGCCCGTCAACCGGGGTACCGATATAGATAATATCCCCCTGTCTGTAAAGAGCTGAAGCTATAAGCTTGTGCATAGCGGTACTAAAAGAATCGTCTACAAACTTGGATTCTTTAATATCGAACATGGTCAGACCTTCTTGTGTGCTTATAAGCAATTGTTCCGGTGAGATTTCTGCAATACCGTTGATTTGTTGCCGTTTGCCCTTTTTCTCATAGAAGAAATTTCTGAACTTGTCTTTTTCTTCGTCATAATATGACAAACCATCTCGCGTACCAATCCAGACACGTCCCTGACTGTCAGTCTTTACGATTCGTGAAATGTCATTAGCAATACTGTTCGGATCCTCTTCATTATGTTGATAAACTGTAAATGAATACCCGTCATACTTGTTTACTCCATCATAGGTAGCGAACCACATATTACCTCTTTGGTCCTGATCGATAGAGAATACGGTGCTTTGTGACAATCCTTCGTTAATAGAAATATAAGAGAAGTTAATTTGCTCCGGAACTTCAGAAAAAACGCAATTAACCCCTATACATAGAAAGAGTAGACAGATTGTTATTTTTTTAAGGCTGTTCATTATTAGTTCATAAGATTAATAATGGCATCAAAGATAGCAAAATCTTTTATATGGAGGTATTCAATAGAGAGAAAGTAAATATAGGGGATGAAAAAATACCACAGATTATACCGATTACCACAGATTTTTGTATCAACAATCTTCGAATTACAATTAAATCTGTGGTAATCGGCGTAATCTGTGGTGAAACTTGAAATTGGTAGGCAATTTATTATTTAGCTAAATCTCCTATTTCGTCTAAATTCTTTTGAATATCTTCGTCATTCAATGTATAATTCACCAGATCACCGGCCAAATACTTATCATAAGAAGCCATATCGATCAGACCATGTCCCGAAAGATTGAACAGAATCACTTTCTCTTCTCCTGTCTCCTTACATTTGTTAGCTTCGCGGATAGCCGCTGCAATAGCGTGGCTGGATTCGGGAGCCGGAATAATACCTTCAGACTGCGCAAACAGGCAACCGGCTTCGAAAGATTCCAGTTGCTGTATATCTACCGCTTCCATCAGATTGTCTTTGAGCAACTGTGAAACGATTACACCTGCGCCGTGATAACGAAGTCCACCGGCATGGATATGAGCCGGAGCAAAATTGTGTCCCAAAGTAAACATCGGCAGCAACGGAGTATATCCGGCTTCATCACCGAAGTCATACTGGAACTTACCACGTGTCAGTTTCGGACAAGAAGCTGGTTCGGCAGCAACGAAACGAGTCTTTTTTCCTTCCTGTATCGTGTGGCGCATGAACGGGAAAGAGATACCTCCGAAGTTGGAACCACCTCCGAAACAACCGATCACGATATCCGGATATTCGCCAGCCATTTCCATCTGTTTTTCAGCTTCCAGTCCGATAATAGTCTGGTGAAGAGTCACATGGCTAAGTACGGAACCGAGCGTATATTTACAGTTAGGAGTCATTTGTGCCAGTTCGATAGCTTCCGAAATAGCTGTTCCCAATGAACCCTGGTAATTGGGATGTTTAGTCAGAATATCTTTACCGGCACGGGTAGACATGGATGGAGAAGGAGTGACCTGTGCTCCGAAAGTCTGCATAATGCTGCGGCGGTATGGCTTTTGTTCATAACTGATCTTTACCTGATAAACGGCGGCTTCCAGACCGAAAACCTTGGCTGCATAAGAAAGAGCGGCTCCCCATTGTCCGGCACCGGTTTCAGTGGTAATGTTGGTCACTCCTTCTTCTTTGCAATAATAAGCTTGTGCCAATGCAGAGTTCAACTTATGCGAACCGATAGGGCTTACGCTTTCGTTCTTAAAATAGATATGAGCCGGAGTGCCGAGTGCTTTTTCCAAACCATAAGCACGGACCAGCGGAGTGCTGCGGTAGTACTTGTACATTTCACGCACTTCTTCCGGTATTTCGATCCATGCATCTGTCTGATTCAGCTCTTGATGACACAGCTCTTTTGCGAAAATCGGATATAAATCTTCTGCTTTCAGCGGTTGTTTGGTTCCCGGGTGCAACGGAGGCATAGGCTTGTTCACCATATCGGCCTGAATGTTGTACCAGTAATGTGGAATTTCTTCTTCCGGTAGGATATACCGTTTTCTTTTTTCACTCATAATATTGTAGTTTTTTAGTTTTCTGTTGCCAAAAGTAGTCAAATTTTTAATATTCAGAAAATTTTGTCAACAAAGAATCGTGTTTGATTGTTATTTTAATTAAGTTTGCACGACCCCGTTAAAAAAGATGATATGAAGATTTATCATAAGTTTTTATTGTATCAGAATAAACTGCTAAAACCCTATGTACGTATCTTGTTAGGGCTGGTAGAAGCACTCACCTATCTGGCTTCCTTATTATTGATTGTCGGAGTAGTATATGAACATGGCTTTCCCTTATCTATTGATGAAGTGGCGAATTTGCAGACATTGTATAAAACTGTCTGGATCATTTTTCTGATTGATGTAACTTTACATATCTCGCTGGAATACCGGAATACCAAAAAGCAATACCGGCGATTAGCCTGGATATTGAGCGGATTGTTATATCTCACTTTAGTACCCGTCATATTTCATCGTCCGGAAGAAGAAGGGGCCATTCTGCATATTTGGGAATTTCTGGATGGGAAGTTTTATCATCTCTTGTTATTGTTAGTCCTTTCTTTCCTCAATCTGTCCAATGGACTGGTGCGTCTATTGGGACGGCGTACCAATCCGTCTTTGATATTGGCAGTCAGTTTTATGGCTATTATTCTGATTGGAGCAGGTTTGTTGATGCTTCCGCGCTGTACGGTAAATGGCATCACTTGGGTAGACTCTTTGTTTACCGCTACCAGTGCCGTATGCGTTACAGGCTTGGTACCGGTAGATGTGTCCACTACATTCACCACTTCAGGGTTAGTTGTCATTATCCTGTTGATTCAGATTGGTGGATTGGGAGTGATGACATTAACCAGTTTCTTCGCCATGTTCTTTATGGGAAATACCTCCATCTACAATCAGCTCGTTGTGCGTGATATGGTTAGTTCCAATTCGTTAGGCTCTTTATTGTCTACCTTATTATATATATTAGGTTTCACCTTAGTGATTGAAGGGATCGGCATGCTTTCGATTTGGTTTAGTATTCACGGTACGTTGGGAATGACCCTGGAAGGAGAGTTAGGTTTTGCTGCTTTCCATTCTATTTCAGCTTTTTGTAATGCAGGCTTTTCTACGCTTTCCGGCAATTTAGGAAATCCGATGGTGATGACCAATCACAATTGGCTGTTTATTTCCGTTTCTCTACTGATAATCTTTGGTGGTATCGGTTTCCCCATCCTTGTCAATTTCAAGGATATTGTATTGTATCACTTCCGTCGTTTCTGGAAATTGATCCGTACCCGCAAATTGGAACGGCATAAAATGCAACACCTCTACAACCTGAATACGAAAATCGTGTTAATCATGACCTTTCTGCTTTTATTAATCGGCACATTGGCTATCGCAGCTTTTGAGTGGAATGCTTCCTTTGCCGGTATGCCTGTGGCAGACAAATGGACTCAAGCTTTCTTTAATGCCACTTGTCCGCGAACAGCCGGTTTCAGCAGTGTCGACCTGGCATCATTGAGTGTGCAGACATTATTGGTTTATCTATTTCTGATGTGGGTTGGCGGTGGCTCACAGTCCACGGCAGGTGGTGTGAAAGTGAATGCTTTTGCGGTCGTAGTTCTGAATCTTGTGGCCGTATTGCGTGGCACTGAACGAGTAGAAGTGTTCGGTAGAGAATTGTCTTACGATTCAATCCGGCGTTCCAATGCAACAGTAGTCATGTCATTGGGAGTCTTATTTATTTTTATTTTTACATTGAGCATACTCGAACCGGGTGTTTCCATTATGGCATTGACTTTCGAATGTGTCTCTGCGCTTAGTACCGTGGGATCCAGTCTGAATCTGACCCCTCATTTGTGCGACGCAAGCAAACTATTGGTGTCTTTGTTGATGTTTATTGGCCGTGTGGGGTTAATAACATTGATGTTGGGCATCGTCAAACAGAAAAAGAATACAAAATACCGTTATCCGAGTGATAACATCATAATAAACTAAAGATATGAAGTATATTATTATTGGTTTAGGAAATTACGGCCATGTGTTGGCGGAAGAATTGTCCGCCTTGGGACACGAGATTATAGGTGCGGATATTAGCGAAAGTCGTGTAGACTCTATCAAAGATAAGGTTGCTACTGCTTTTGTCATTGATGCCACTGACGAACAGTCATTATCAGTATTGCCATTGAATAATGTGGATATAGTCATTGTAGCGATTGGAGAGAATTTTGGTGCGTCGATACGTGTCGTTGCTCTGTTGAAGCAGAAAAAGGTTCCCCGTATCTTTGCCCGTGCTATTGATGCCGTACATAAAGCGGTGCTTGAAGCTTTTGATCTGGAACGAATTCTGACTCCGGAAGAAGATGCTGCCCGTAGCTTGGTACAACTGCTTGACTTCGGTACTAACATGGAAGGATTCCGCATCGATCAGGATTATTATGTTGTGAAGTTCACGGTTCCGAAGAAATTTGTAGGATATTTTGTGAATGAGTTAAACTTGGATGAAGAGTTTCATTTAAAAATGATAGGATTGAAACGGGCGAATAAGATCACTAACTGTCTGGGTATTTCTCTGACCGAGCTTCATGTGAAGAATGAATTACCGGGAAATGAGAAAGTGGAAGAAGGAGACGAATTGGTTTGCTACGGTAGATACCGCGATTTTCAAACTTTTTGGAAAGCTATTTAGCTGGAGTAGTTATAATATAAGTGTGAAAATAGATTCTTATTAAGTACAAGTGAGCAACTTTTGTAGTTAGTCATATATAGCAACCTACGGCCCATATACATTGCAGCTTAAATCCGTATTTGCCCTAAAAGTATTCCTTCTTTCCTGCAAATGTAGGAAAAATGTCGGTTACACTTGTAAATATCCCGCTCTTTTTGTTCCTTTGCCATCCATTTATAAACAGAAAACTTACGTATGAGAAAACTAATTTATTTGCTTTTGTTGCCGTTGGCGGTGGCTGTGACTGCATGTGGCGGTAAAAAAGGATCTTCAGATAATCAGTCGATGCTGACAAGAATAGACAGTATAGATGCTCACGGATTGCAACGTATGCAGACGTCTAAGAGCGAAACTAACTTTAAGTTCAAAGGAAAAGATTATCATTCCCTCGTTTCACGTACTCCGGACGAAAGTCTGCCTCATGTGACAAACGAGATGGGAGATACTTACGTCGACAATAAAATAGTGCTGCACCTGACACGCGGTAATGAAACGATATTGAACAAGACATTTACCAAAAATGATTTTTCATCCGTAGTCGATGCAAAATTTCTCTCGAAATCTATATTGGAAGGAATTGTATACGACAAGACCACTCCGCAGGGCATTGTGTATGCCGCAAGTGTTTGTTATCCGCAGACAGATTTGTATATGCCGCTTTCTATAACGATCACTGCCGATGGAAAAATGAGTATACAGAAAGTAGATATGCTTGAAGAAGATTTGAACGATGAAGCACCCAATTAAGCTTTTAGGAGGGTGTTGACAGCAAAATTACACAAATGTGAAAACATTTGAGACAAACGAAAGGCAGCCGATGAGGTTGCCTTTCGTATTTTTGCACCGTCAACAAACTTAATACCGAATAGAATGAAGAAAAGCATTTTTGTTATTTGCGTGCTGGCATCAGGATGCATGGCGATGGCTGAACAAGTCGAGAAACCCGGTCCGGCTATAGAAACACAGACTTTGGTGCCACTGACTGAGCGTGTAAATGTACAGGCAGATTCGGCATGTGTCAATCAGATTATAGATGGTTGCTGGGTAGCAGTCGGAGCTAAAAAAAAGCATGCCATTCAACGTGATTTCAACCTTATGTTCAACGGAAAGCCTTCTTATCGTTTTGAACTGAAAGAAGATGATAACACATTATCCGGATATGCAGCGGGGGAAACAAAAGGGCGTGCGGAATTTTCTTATTGTTATGCAACTTCCGATGATTTCAAAGGCAAACCAGCCGATACATATAAGAAAGCACAAATAATGAAAACTGTATATCATCATGGAAAAGGTATTTGTCCGCAAGGTGCTTCCCGCGATTATGAGTTTTCGGTATATATCCCTTCTACATTAGGCAGTGATGTCTCCACCATTTTTGCTCAATGGCATGGAATGCCGGATCGTACTTTGGTACAGACTCCACAGGGGGAAGTGAAGAAACTGACAGCTGATGAGTTCATGGAGTTGGACAAGACTACTATTTTTAAGAAAAACATGGGATACGAAAAGAAACCCAAGCTGGACAAGCAAGGTAATCCAGTGAAAGACAAACAAGGCAATCCCGTTTATCAAGCCGGAAAGGCCAACGGATGGCTGGTGGAACAAGGTGGCTATCCTCCATTGGCATTCGGATTTTCCGGCGGATGGTTTTATATCAAAGCTAACTCCGACCGTAAATGGCTGACAGATAAAGACGACCGTTGCAACGCAAATCCGGAAAAGACACCGGTTATGAAACCTGTGACATCTACATATAAAGCATCGACCATTGCTTACAAAATGCCTTTCGCCGATTTTCCGAAAGATTGTTGGATTACATTCCGTATTCATATCGATTGGACAGTTTATGGCAAAGAGGCGGAAACAATTGTGAAGCCGGGTATGCTCGATGTACAGATGGACTATCAGGAAAAAGGGAAAAAGGTTAATAAACACATTGTAGACAATGAGAAAATCATGATTGGACGTAACGACGATGATGGTTATTACTTTAAGTTCGGTATCTATCGCGTAGGTAATAGCACGAAGCCGGTATGTTACAATCTGGCAAACTATTCAGAGAGGTAATTAGTCAGAAGGTAGAAAGAGAGTGATATCCGGATGTCCGTTTAGTGAGCATCCGGATATTTTTTATTCTGCCCGTTGCGGGCATATTCTAACCGACCTGTTTCTTCATCGCTTGTTTGTCAGCGCGGCAATGATATACTTCCCCGGCGCGCCGATCTTGCTCCAGCTGGTACTGGAAAACAGCCTCCATACCTGCGTGCCCTTTCTTCCATAATCCGAGAGCCGTAGAATCGTCTGCTTCTCCTCCGGACTAGTCACTTTGTAGCGGTCCAGACTTTCAATCAGCCCGTTGATATTATGAGTAGCCTGATTGTATGCATACCCCGGAATTTCAAACGAAGCATCGCGTTTATCTTCTTCTTCAGAATATAGTTTAGTTTGGTTTAGTTTAGTTTGTCGAAAAATGTCATCATTTTCCGAACTCACCTTCACTTGAGTCGGCAAAATGTCTACATTTTCTTTGTTCAACTCGCCTTTTTGTCTACCATTTTTTTCTTTGGGCGCTAATAAATAGGGTAATTGGGAGTAATCAATTTTTCTCCGTACCGTAGCTTCCATCCAAACTTTCTGAATCTGTTCCGAAGTCAATACTCCGTATTGGTCGTACGTCTCTTTATGGAAAAATCTCTTTTCCAGCAGTAGTTCCACAATCTTTTCCACCATCTCCTCTTTAATGCCTTCTCCTATTTTGCGTGCAAAAATCAGATTTTGTTCTTTTCCCCAAGAGATATAGTATCCTTCTTTGTAGATTTTACAAAGCAATCTCAAAACGATATAAGAAGCTAACACTCCAAATTTGGCTTCTAACAATTCCATGACTTCTTCTTCGAAAAAGTTTGCAGATGTAGGGAAATAGGGTATCCCTTTATTAATCATACTCATCGTTCAAATTCTTTTATTAACGTTACACAATCGCTTTCCATTCAAGCAGGTTCCCGATCATAAATCTTCTCCATGCATGCTGTTCCGTACTCCAGTAGACAACCGATTCTTGTCTTGCCGTGTTTTTATACTCCCGATGAAAGAATTTTTCGTATCCTACCAATGTGCCTTTTTCCATGCAGAAGGTACCATCCTGTTTGTAAAAAGCGATCATGGCATTTCCATATTGCATGCGCTCTATCAGCTCTATACACCTTTGCGCAATTCTTTCCGCAGATTTTTCCGAAAATCCTTTTTCAGATACGATACGTCTTTTCCATACTAACTTACAAGATTCCATCTTACTTCTGTTGATTTTTCTTTTCATTGAAAAAATAATTAAAATTAAAAATACATGTTTAGTGAAGTGAGAATACTCCCTTAAAGATAGTGACGCTATGTTGTCAGTATAGTGACGCTATCCTTCTCTTATAGTGACGCCATCCCGACAGGATAGCGTCACCATTTTTCCGGGATATGATTCTCTGTTTCTAGCCGGTTAAAAACGGCGTCAAAAGTATAGCTTGCATTTCATCCGCACAATTATTTTTGTCAATACTTGTTTCTGGCCTTTTCTTTGGCCTGTCTTTCTTCCTCTTCCAGCTGCTCTCTTCTGGCTCTTCTAATGACGCATAATTCAGTCTCTATGCTGCTGACTTCCATAAGTTTATACCCACCATGTTTGTGTATGTATAAAATTTCTTTCTCATGGATATGCTCCGCCAGATCCTTGAGCTTTTTGGAGTAGTGGATATGAGCTTCCCCTTCTTCAAACTTCTGCAGATAGACCGTGAGTAAAGCGGTTGCATCTCCGGTGAGCCCGCCTCTTTCTTCCAGTTCATCTTTGCTAATGATTTCCACTCTCTGATGTCCTCTTCCATTCTTTTTCGGGTTTTGAACATTGTTCTTTACTTGTGTTTTAGATTCTCCGTGATTTGTCTTTTTGTTAGCCATGATTTGCTAATTTTTTAAGAGGTTAATAAAACTAAAAAATAATATCGCATTTGTCAAGTGTGCTCCAGGTCTGCCAAAAGATTTGTTCTTTTGTCGCTTGCCAAATGGTATAATATATAAAATAACTAGTGATGCAAATGATGAACAGAAATGGATTTAGCCGGTGTGCGGAATTCTACATCGGTCGTTTGCGGAAGGAGGGGAGACATTCTACTGCGCATGTCTACAAGAACGCGCTCTTCTCTTTCAGCAAATATTGCGGCACGTCTAACGTGTCGTTCAGACAGGTCACCCGTGAGCGTTTACGGCGTTACGGTCAGTATCTTTATGAGTGTGGCTTGAAGCCCAATACGATTTCTACGTATATGCGTATGCTTCGTAGTATCTATAACCGTGGAGTGGAAGCGGGCAGTGCGCCTTATGTTCCGCGACTGTTTCATGATGTCTATACAGGTGTGGATGTCCGCCAGAAAAAGGCTTTGCCTGCTACGGAATTGCATAAGCTTCTGTATGAGGATCCTAAATCGGAACGCTTACGTCGTACGCAAGCTATTGCTGCCCTGATGTTCCAATTTTGTGGAATGTCGTTCGCTGATTTAGCCCACCTGGAGAAATCGGCACTCGATCAGAACGTGTTGCGATACAACCGTATCAAGACCAAAACCCCGATGAGCGTGGAAGTGTTGAATACTGCAAAGGAAATGATTAACCAGCTCCGTAGCAAGGAAGATTCTCATCCTGACTGTCCGGATTATCTGTTTGATATTCTTCGTGGGGATAAAAAACGGACGGATGAAGGAGGTTATCGGGAATATCAGTCCGCTCTCCGTCGATTTAATAATTCTCTGAAGGACTTGGCAAGAGCTTTGCATTTGCAATCTCCTGTCACTTCCTATACGCTTCGTCATTCTTGGGCAACGACTGCGAAGTATCGGGGAGTCTCCATTGAAATGATTAGTGAATCATTGGGGCACAAATCTATAAAAACGACACAAATCTACTTGAAAGGCTTTGGACTAAAAGAACGTACAGAGGTAAATAAAGGGAATTTATCTTACGTTAGAAACTGCTGTGTAGGTGGTGTGAAATAGTAAAATGCTAATAATCAGAATTAAACTATGTGTATTACTTCTTAGGTAACGGAATTAAATTTGACGCAAAGATAGACAAAAACACGAATAGAAAGCAAATATTCCTCCACTTTTTTTCGTTTTATCTGAAACATAGAGCAAAAAACTATCCGAACATGAAATAACCTTATTTCCATGCTCTATACTTTTTATTGCCTAATCTCTAGATTTTTCCCGTTGAGTATTAGGCCTTTCCACATTCTACGCCTTTGTCATGTGCGTGATTTCTATTTTCATCATAATGTACGTTTCGTGTATGTGTTATCCGTTACCTAAGAAGTAACGGAATAACATGGGGTAAAAAAATATGATTTTAACGAAACCAAAATCAGTAAATGCCGGGCCTATTAGTGGGACAGGGGAAGGCGTAGCACACTCAAAACGCTGGTATGTAGCACTCGTTCGAATGCATCACGAGAAGAAAGTATCCGAGCGTTTGTCTAAGATGGGAATTGATTCATTTGTTCCCGTTCAGCAACAGATCCATCAATGGAGCGACCGTCGAAAGATGGTTGATACAGTCTTGCTTCCCATGATGGTTTTTGTTCATGTCAATCCAAAAGAGCGTATGGAAGTCCTGAGCTTCTCCACTGTCAGCCGTTATATGGTGATGCGTGGTGAAAGCACTCCTGCCGTTATTCCTGACGAGCAGATGGCTCGTTTCCGTTTCATGCTCGATTATTCCGAAGAAGCAGTCTGTATGAATGATACTCCACTGGCGCGTGGTGAGAAAGTTCGTGTGATTAAAGGTCCTTTGAGTGGCCTTGTCGGCGAACTCGTGACTGTCGGGGGGAAGAGTAAGATTGCCGTTCGTTTAAATATGCTTGGCTGTGCTTGTGTAGATATGCCAATCGGTTATGTAGAACCCACAAAGATTAGTAATGACGATACAAAAAAACTTTAACGTATTTCTATTCATTCTACTGTTAGGAGTTTTTTCTCCTTTGATGGCTCAAACTATGAGCGATTCTCAAGTATTGGAGTATGTCAAAGAGGGGATTAGACAAGGGAAAGAACAAAAACAATTAGCCTCAGAACTTGCACGTAAGGGCGTGACCAAGGAACAGGCTATGCGTGTGAAGCAGCTTTATGAGCAGCAGAACAACGTCAATGCTTCTACTGCAACGGGTACTGATGTCAATGAATCACGCCTTCGTGAGGAAATGAAGGAGAACACTTCCGATATGCTGGAAGACCATCCGAGCACCCAAGATCTTGCACGTGGCAATCAGGTTTTCGGACGTAACATCTTCAATACTCGTAACCTGACTTTTGAACCCAGTGTCAACATCGCCACCCCTTTAAATTACCGTCTCGGTCCGGGTGACGAAGTTATTATCGACATCTGGGGAGCCAGTCAGAACACTATCCGCCAACAGATTTCTCCTGATGGCACGATCAACATTCAGAAAATAGGTCCCGTCAACCTGAACGGCCTGACTATTGCTGAAGCCAATGACTATCTCAAAAAAACATTGAACAAGATATATAATGGTCTTAATAATACGAATGACCCTACTTCTGACATCCGTCTGACTTTGGGCAGCATCCGTACTATTCAGATTAATGTAATGGGTGAAGTAGTCCAGCCGGGTACTTACTCTCTGTCATCCTTTTCTACTGTGTTCCATGCGCTTTACCGTGCCGGTGGAGTCAGTGACATAGGAAGCCTTCGTAATGTGCAGCTGGTACGTAACGGTAAAAATATCGCCACAATTGACGTCTACCAATTTATCATGAAAGGAAACATTCAGGATGATGTTCGTCTGCAAGAAGGCGATGTTGTGATTGTTCCCGCTTATGACATATTGGTAAAGATCGACGGAAAAGTGAAACGTCCGATGCGCTTCGAAATGAAGAAGGATGAGAACTTATCTACTCTAATCAGTTATGCCGGTGGGTTTGACGCTGACGCCTATACCCGTTCACTGCGTGTCGTACGCCAGAACGGACAGGAGTATGAAGTGAACACTGTCAAAGACCTCGATTATAGTGTCTATAAAATGCGGAATGGTGATGTTGTGACCGCCGAGGCTATCCTTAACCGCTTTACTAATAAGCTTGAAATCCGTGGTGCCGTTTACCGTCCCGGTATCTACCAGCTAAACGGTAAACTGAATACCGTCCGCGAATTGGTGAACGAAGCCCAAGGCTTGACAGGTGATGCTTTCCTTAACCGTGCTGTCCTTTATCGTCAACGTGAGGACCTTACTACTGAAGTTATTCCTGTTGACATTAAATCCATCATGGATGGTACTTCTCAAAATATCATCCTGACGAAAAACGACATTCTTTATATTCCGAGTATCCATGATTTGGAAGATAGGGGAGATGTTGTAATCCACGGCGAAGTGGCCAAACCTGATTCTTATCCTTATGCGGATAATATGACCCTTGAAGATTTGATCATTCAGGCAGGTGGATTGCGTGAAGCCGCTTCTGTTGTTCGTGTGGATGTATCTCGTAGAATTAGGAATCCCCGTAGTACAGTGGATAACGATACTATCGGTCGGACGTATACATTTTCCCTGAAAGAAGGTTTTGTGATAGATGGCACACCGGGTTTCGTACTTCAGCCTTATGATGAGGTTTATGTACGTCGTAGTCCGGGTTATCAGGCCCAACAGAATGTAGTTGTTGAAGGTGAAATCCTGTTCGGAGGGTCTTATGCCATGACCAGTCGTGAAGAACGTCTTTCAGATTTGATCAATAAAGCGGGAGGCGCTACGAATTATGCCTATTTACGTGGTGCCAAGTTAACCCGTGTAGCTAATGCAAGTGAAAAGAAACGTATGGGTGATGTAATCCGCCTAATGAGCAGACAGTTGGGAGAAGCTATGATTGACTCTTTAGGTATCCGTGTAGAAGATTATTTTACAGTTGGAATTGATTTGGAAAAAGCACTGGCTAATCCTGGTAGTACAGCCGATATTGTCTTGCGTGAGGGTGACGTGATTTCCATTCCGAAGAACAATAATACAGTCACGATCAATGGTGCTGTGATGGTTCCTAATACAGTTTCTTATATGAAAGGTGAGAATATCGATTATTACTTGAATCAGGCCGGTGGTTATTCTGAGAATGCGAAGAAGAGTAAGAAGTTCATCGTTTACATGAATGGTCAGGTAACTAAGGTTAAGGGTAGTGGTAAGAAACAGATTGAACCTGGTTGTGAGATAATTGTACCTAGTAAGGCTAAGAAGAAAACTAATATAGGTAATATCTTGGGTTATGCTACTACATTTAGTTCATTGGGGATGATGGTGGCATCTATTGCTAATTTAATCAAGAAATAACGAATACCTTTATTTATGTCTACTTTGATGGAACAAGCATCTGAAAAGGAAACAAAACAGTTGCATAATAATCACAATGATGAGGAGATCGAAATTGATTTGATGGATCTTTTTCGTAAGGTTATAGGTATTCGTAAGAAAATCTATAAAGCTGCCGGTATTGGACTGATAATTGGTGTTATTGTTGCAATAAGTATCCCTAAGCAGTATACGGTTGAAGTTACCCTTTCTCCGGAAATGGGTAATAACAAAGGTGGTGGTTTATCCGGTTTGGCTGCTTCCTTTTTAGGAAGTGGAGTTTCTATGGGAGATGGTACTGATGCCTTGAATGCTTCCTTATCTGCTGATATTGCCTCTTCTACTCCTTTTTTACTGGAGCTTTCCGCAATGGATATACCGGTAACAAAGAATAAAGTCATGACATTGAACACCTATTTAGATGAAGAAACATCTCCCTGGTGGAGTTATGTAATCGGGTTTCCTGGAATGCTAATTGGTGGGGTAAAGTCTTTGTTTACTGAGGAAGGTGAAATTACATCTTTTGATAAAACAAGTCAGGGCGCAATTGAGCTTTCAAAGAAAGATTTGAGGAAAATTGAGACTCTGAAGAAAATGATAACTGCTTCTGTGGATAAGAAAACCTCAATGATTTCCGTTACTGCAACTTTTCAGAATCCTAAGGTTGCTGCAGCCGTAGCCGACTCTGTAGTTAAGAAGTTGCAGGAATATATAATAGACTATCGTACTTTCAAGGCGAAAGAAGATTGTATTTATTTGGAGAAACTTTTCAAAGAACGTCAGCAAGAATATTATGCAGCTCAGAAGAAATACGCAGACTATCTGGATTCTCATGATAATATAATTTTGCAGAGCGTTCGTGCCGAACAGGAACGCTTGCAGAATGATATGAGCCTTGCTTACCAGGTATACAGTCAGGTTGCCGGTCAGCTTCAGATTGCCAGAGCTAAAGTTCAGGAGGAGAAACCTGTATTTGCCATTGTAGAGCCTGCTGTTGTACCATTATATCCTTCGGGAACCAGTAGGAAAGTATATGTTTTAGCTTTTATTTTCCTATCAGTTTGTATTGTTATCTCTTGGAATCTATTCGGAAAAGATTTTCTGAATAAGTTCAAAGAAGTATGTGCCTAAAATCAATCTTTAATGTGATATGGTATCAACCACCAGTCAAATCAATAAATTTATAGAATTTGTAGCAGTTCTGGGAGATCTGATCATTCTGAACCTGGTATTGTTCTTTCTCCTTTTCTTTTGGGAGGAAGCTTTTGTTTCTTTACCTTTCTCTTGTAGAGTCTCATGGATGATGACTTCGTTAAGTCTTTGCTATCTGGCCTGTTCGGGCTCCCGTGGGAGGGTTTGGGATAGTCGGGGAATTCGTCCTGACCAACTTGTATTGCGCGTGTTGAAAAATATTATAGCTTTTTCCATCTTTTGGGCATGTATCATGACTTTTAGTGGAATCTCTATCTATTCTCCTCTTTTCTTTGTTGCATATTTCTCTTTTCTCTTTGTCATCTTAAGTATTTATCGCATTGTTATCCGTCATTTCCTGATAGTCTATTGTGCTAAGGGAAAGCATAGACGTTATGCTGTTTTTATAGGTGGAGGCAATAATATGCAGGTTTTGTATGAGGAGATGGAAAGTTCTCTGGCGTCTTCTCTATATGAAGTTGTGGGTTATTTTGATATTAAACCGAATGATGCTCTTTCTTCGCAATGTTCTTATTTGGGTAATCCTGATGGCTTTTCGGATTTTATGTCTGCACACCCGGGAATCAAACATGTTTTTTGTTCTCTGTCGATGGAGGAGGGACGTTATAATTTTTCTATTATGAATCATTGTGAAAACCATTTGCTATATTTTCATGGTGTTCCTAATGTTTGCAAAGGTTTTCCGCGTCGTATTTGGCACAGTATGGTTGGCAATATGCCTATCTTGAATTTGCGTTATGAGCCTTTGGGTAAGATGGAGAACCGTATCTTAAAACGGCTATTCGATATTATTTTTTCTAGTCTTTTTCTGGTTATAATTTTTCCTTTTGTTTATCTCATAGTGGGAAGTATTATAAAATTGACTTCTCCCGGTCCTGTATTCTTTAAGCAAATGCGTACGGGTTTGAATGGTGTGGATTTTGTGTGTTACAAATTCCGTTCTATGAAAGTGAATGATGAAGCCGACAGTAAACAGGCTACGGCTGATGATCCCCGTAAAACAAGATTTGGAGATTTCCTTCGTCGTTCTAATATTGACGAACTTCCCCAGTTTATCAATGTCTTTAAGGGTGATATGTCGATAGTAGGTCCCCGTCCTCACATGTTGGCTCATACGGAGACTTATGCCCGGTTGATTGATAAATATATGGTGCGGCACTTTATAAAACCTGGAGTAACCGGTTGGGCTCAAACACATGGTTTCCGTGGTGAAACAAGAGAACTTTTACAGATGGAGGAACGTGTTAAGGCTGATATTTGGTATATGGAGCACTGGACAATGCTGCTTGATATATATATCATTTATAAAACTGTGGCGAATGTGATTGTGGGGGAGAAGAATGCGTATTAAGAAGGTTGAAATATAGTATTGCTAGTTTTTTTAATTATAATAATATCACAAGCTTAACATGAAACCGTTTTTTATAGCAGGTCCTTGTGTCATTGAATCAATGGATGTACTACAAGAGGTAGCGGAAGAATTATTGCGGATACGTAAAAAGTATCAAGTACAAATTATTTTCAAATCATCTTTTGATAAAGCTAACAGGACATCTATTCATTCTTTTCGTGGTCCTGGGTTAGATAAAGGATTACAAATGCTTTCTGATATAAAGTCAAAATATGAATTGGAATTATTGACAGATATTCATGAGTCTTATCAAGCTATCCCTTGTGGAGAAGTGGTGGATGTATTGCAGATACCTGCTTTTCTTTGTCGTCAAACAGACTTGCTTATTGCTGCTGCAAAGACCGGAAAAATTGTAAATATAAAGAAGGCGCAATTCCTTTCTGGAGATGATATGCAGTATCCTGTGCAGAAGGTTCGTGAATCAGGAAATGATAATGTATGGTTAACAGAACGAGGTAATACTTACGGATACAATAACCTTGCAGTGGACTTTAGAAATATTTCGGATATGAAAAAGTATACCGATGCGGTTGTTATGGACTGTACTCATTCTGTGCAGCGTCCTGGTGCTGCTGGCGGTAAGACGGGAGGAAATAGAGAATTTGTGCCAGCTATGGCATTGGCAGCAAAGGCATTTGGAGCCGATGGTTATTTCTTTGAGGTTCATCCTGATCCTGAAAAAGCATTGAGTGATGGACCCAATATGCTTTATTTGGAAGATTTTGAAAATGTAGTTCGGTCATTATTATGAATAATATAAACCAGTATGCCGTTAAATGCTTTCAAGATGAGGCACAGGCAATATTAGACTTAATACCTCAACTAACAGACGATTTTTCTAGGTCTATAGACTTGATATACAATTGTCGTGGTCGTTTTATTATAACTGGAGTAGGAAAATCTGGGCATATTGGAGCTAAGATTGCAGCTACTCTTGCCAGTACAGGGACACCTTCTTTCTTTGTCAATCCTTTAGATGCGTATCACGGTGATCTTGGTATGTTTACTTCCGATGATGTTGTAATGGCGATTTCATATTCAGGTAATACTGATGAATTACTTCGTTTTATTCCATTATTATTAGAAAGACGTATTCCTATTATAGGAATGTCCGGAAATCCAAATTCTTTATTAGCTCAATATTCAAATTATCATTTGAACATTTCAGTAAATCATGAAGCTTGTCCTCTAAATCTAGCTCCAACTTCCTCGACTACAGCTACTTTGGCTATGGGTGATGCCATTGCATGCGCTTTGATGAGAATTCGTCATTTTAAAACTTCAGATTTCGCGCAGTTTCATCCAGGGGGTAGCTTGGGAAAGAGATTGTTATCTAAAGTTAAAGATTATATGGTGTCTACTAATCTTCCTATTGTTTCTCTTGAGAGTAAAGTAAGTGATACAATAATTGAAATTAGCAAGACTAAACAAGGAATAGCAGTTGCCATTCATGATAATAAAGTGGTAGGAGTTGTAACTGATGGTGATGTTCGTCGTGCTATGCAAGATAAAAAAGATATTTTCTTTTCATTAACTGTGAAAGAGATAATGAGTTGGAATCCTAAGACCATTACAGAGACAGCTAAACTATCGGAAGCAGAGGATTTGATGAGAAAGCATAATATACATTCTTTGATAGTTATTGATGAGAATAATCAGCTTTCGGGTATTATTGATGCTTTTTCTTGTTTATAAAATGTATTCAAATATGAAAATAGTCGCATTTGTTCCTATCCGTTTGAATAGCAAACGGGTAATTGGTAAAAATCTTAGGTTATTAGGTGGTAAACCATTGATGTGTTATATCCTTGATGTATTGGTTAAGGTGAAAAATATTAATGAAGTCTATGTATTCTGTAGTCAAGATGAAATAGTAAAATATCTTCCAATGGGAGTGAAATTCATAAAACGTCCTGAATATCTTGATCAAGATGAAACTTTAGGAAGAGATATTTATGAAGAATTTGTCAAGAATGTGGATGCTGATATTTATATATTAGCACATACAACTTCCCCCTTTATAAAACAGTCTACAATAGAGTTGGCACTTGATAAGATTGTTAATGGTGGTTATGATTCGGCATTTAGCTGTGAGAAAATTCAGACTTTTACTTGGTTTCAAGGGAAACCTTTAAATTATGATCTAAAGGAGATTCCTCGTACACAAGTTATAGAACCTATTTATGTTGAGACGAGTGCGTTTTTTATGTTTAAGCGTAATATATGGACTGAATATAAACAGCGTATTGGTTTTAATCCTTATATAGCACAGGTTGATAAAATTGAAGGTGTCGATATTGATTGGCCTGAGGATTTTGAATTTGCGGAGAAAATTTTGGAGGTATACGAGAAAAATGATTAATAAGTATCCTAATAATGAATGCTTAATTATCTTGGATATGCCATTCGCGAAAATAATATTATTTTAAAGGCATATTATAGTTTTGTATTATATAGGGGGATTTTTTGACTATTGGGCTAATGGGGAAATATTCACGATTAGGTAAAAATACAGTGTTAGTGTTCATAGGGAATGCTAGCTCAAAGTTGGTGGGATTACTGATGCTTCCATTTTACACAAGGTGTCTTTCTGTTGAAGATTATGGTACAACAGATATTATTAATGTATATGTTACCTTTTTATTGAGTATAGTGTCATGTTGCATTGCGGAGTCGATTTTTATTTTTCCTAAAGGGCAAACCTACGAGAAACAACGTGAGTTTTTATCATCTGGATTAGCATTTTTAATAATAGCATTTCTTGTCACAGGAATTATATTTGTAGGAGTGAGTATCGTGGCAGATTGTTATTCAATTGAAAATAGTTTTACTCAAAATATTTGGCTAATATATGCTCTGCTAATAGCCCAATTGTGTCAACAGTTATTTCAGCAATTTGCCCGTAGTATAGATCGTATAATGGTATTTAGTGTTGCTGGTATCGTACTTACTGCCAGTACAGCACTTTTTTCCTTTTCCTTGATTCCCCATTTGGGGGTAGTAGGGTTCGTTCTATCTTTAGTGTTGGCGAATTGGGCTACTACTGCTTATTCTCTGTTTTGTTCTACAGCATATCGCTTTATCTCATTGTCTGCAATTAGATGGGACCGATGTAGAGAAATGTTGAAATACTCTATTCCACTTATTCCTAATGGGATCATGTGGTGGTTGGTCAGTGCACTCAATCGTCCTATAATGGAAGCCAATCTTGGTATGCATGCTATTGGACTTTTTGCTGTTGCAAATAAATTTCCGGCTATTCTTACTATGTTATTTGCTGTATTTTCTACATCGTGGCAGATTTCAGTAATAGAGGAGTATGGGAAAGAGGGATTTAATGAATTTTATAATAAAGTATATAAGTATGTTGTCCTAATGCTTGTCCTATTGTTTATCATAATAACCTTATGTAGCAAAATGCTAATATATATTTTCGCTTCATCAGAATATATTGATGCTTGGATGTATATTCCAGTTTTGACATTGGGCGCTGTTTTTTCAGCTATTTCCAGTATGTCCGGTGCTGTTTTTTCAGCCGCTAAAACGAGTAAGTACTTCTTTTATTCTAGTGTATGGGGAGCAATGACAGCTGTGTTACTAAATTTTTTGCTTATACCATATATTAGTCTGATGGGAGCAACTATTAGTGTATTGTTATCCTTTGCTGCAATGGCGTTGAGTCGTGTTTTGTATAGCAGAAGGTACATTGAATTACGAAATAACTCTTCTTTATTAATTATGATATTACTATCTGTATTAATACTTGTTCTTACTATTTATTTATCATCAAATAGAGCCTTGTATTATGTATTTATACTATTGATAACAATTCTTATTCTATTAGTAAATAGAAATATATATGTGGATTTTAGAGTGATATATAATAAAATAAAAAAAATAAATGAAGAATTATATTAAACAAACTATATTCCTGCTGCTGTATATTTGTAATTTATTATCAAAAGGAGGATTTTGTGGACGATACTCATATAAAAAACGTTATTCCGGCAGTATGGTTATACTGGCTAATGGTCCTTCATTGAAAGAGGTGTTACCTGAGATAGGGGTAAAAAAGGAATTTGATAATGTGGAGTTTACTGTAATGAACTTCTTTGCTTTTGACTCTGCTTTTCTGAGAATAAGGCCTCGCTTCTATTGTCTTGCTGATCCTATGTATATTAGAGCTGATTCTCGGTATGAGGAAGTTAAAAAACTGTTTCTTTTTCTTCAGGAAAAAGTTGATTGGGATATGAATCTATATATACCGAAAGGGTTTGGGAAAAAGAATTTTCTGCGTTATTCTTCATTGACCAATCCTTACATTCATATAGTTACTGTAAATGCGACTATATATGAAGGGTTTGAATGTTGGAGGCACTGGTTGTATAAGAAGAACTTGGCAATGCCTCTTATTAGTACAGTTGCACAATTAGGAATATATGTAGCTATCAATAGCGGATTTCAGAATGTAAGTCTTTATGGTGTAGAACATAATATGATTTGTTCTTTGTTTGTAAATAGTGAGAATCAATTGTGCAATAGAATGGAGCACTTTTATGACCACTCTGTTGTGCTTAAGCCTATAATAAAAGCTGATACTAATGAGCAATTTAAAATAACTGATTATCTCACAGAAATGGGGGCATTGTTTCGAGGTCATGATTTGTTGGCAAATTATGCAAAATTGTTAGATGTAAGAGTAACTAACTGTACTACTGTATCAATGATTGATAGCTATGATAGAATATAATAGTATAACAGGAGGTTTGTTAGTAGCTAAAATGAAAAATATGGTCTATTTTTATTAGTGCTCAATTTAGACTTTAAAAGATGCAAGAATTATGTTGTGGATTAAATAAGCTGAGATTGAAATAATATTACTTATATGAAGAAACTAGTTTTACTTTCCTTTGCTAATTCTATTTATGCTCAGTCATTGGAACGTATAAAAACTGAAACAGAATGTTTCCCTTTCACTGAAAGATATTTTTATACTGAGTTGGATTTCCCTGAAGAATTTAGAAAAGAGCTTCATAATAAAAAATACAGGCGTGGATATGGATACTGGAGATGGAAATCATATTTGGTTAAAAAGACGTTAAATTCATTAAATGATAATGATATTATTATATGGACTGATGCAGGTAATTTTTGGAATATAAAAGGGAAAAAACGTTTTGAAGAATATCTGAATTTTGTAGAGAAAATAGAGTCTGGTATTGTGGTTTTTGAGCAACCTTTTTTAGAAAAAGATTATACAAAAGGCGATCTGCTGGAATATTTGGATGTTTATAAAAGTGATGAAATAGTCATGTCATTACAATTATGGGGGGGATGCTTTATTCTTCGGAAGACTCCTTGTTCTATTGCATTTGTAGAGGAGTGGGAGGCAGTTCACTCTAGCTGTTATGATTTAATAACTGATAAAAAATCAAATATAAGTAATCTTAATGGTTTTATAGAACATAGACATGATCAAAGCTCTTTCTCTGTTATAGTAAAGAAATATGTTCATTTAGCTATTCCTTATAATGAAGTTTATGATATTCGAAGTGGGTGGGAAAATATGAGTGCATTCCCGATTCAAGGAAAAAGACTTAGGCATAAAGATCGCACTTTGTGGAAGAAGATAAAAGAGTATTTATTATTACCATATAGATGTTTGTTAGGATTGTATTTAATTATATTTGAAAATATGTATTTTAAAAACAAATTTTGGTACTAAGGTTAACATTTAAATTTCCAGATGATTTCGTGAATGTCGAGTGAAGGAGTGTAATAATTTAGCTCGTTGCATTTGTCTTTTTAATATTATATATAGGATAAATTGGATAGTATATGAATTTACAAAATAGTCCATTAATAACTATTGTAACGGTATCATATAATGAAGTATCTACAATAGAACAAACAATTCTTTCTGTTATTAATCAAACGTATTCTAATATTGAATACATTATTATTGATGGAGGTAGTGTGGACGGAACGGTAGATATAATTAAAAAGTATGTAAGTAAAATAACTAGTTGGGTTAGTGAACCTGATAAGGGGATTTATGATGCTATGAATAAAGGGATTTTAAAAGCAAAAGGAAAATGGATAAACTTTATGAACTCTGGTGACTGCTTTTATAGTAATGATGTTGTAAGTCAGCTTTTTCTGGACAAAAAATATGATGACTGTTGTTCTGTAATTTATGGTGATAGAATTTCAGTTTATGAAAAGGCTAAATATTTACATAAGCCATCTCCTTTAAACGATTTTCCCAAAAGATTCCCAATTTTCCATCAATCAACATTTATATCTACGCCAGTAATGAAAGAAATTATGTATGACACAAATTTGAAAATTTGTGCTGATTATAATTTTTTTTATCAAAAATGGAAACAAGGGGATAATTTTACTTATGTAGAAAAAACTATTTCTGTATGTGAATGTGAAAATGGTGCATCTACGCTTTATAAGAATGATATGAAGCGGATAAAAGAGGATATGTTTATAAAATATGGCAGAGTGAATTTCTTGTGTAAGATAGTTTTGGTGAAAGTGCGATTTTTTTCGTTTATTAAGATTTTGTATTCTTCCGTATTTCCAAAATCTTTTGAGCGTAGGAAATATTTGTCACTCAATAGAAATCCTTATATGGTTAAACTGTAATAGTCTGAATAATATGCAGAAGAAAGTTTCTATTGTAGTTTGCTGCTATAATCAAGGGAAGTATTTATCTGAAGCTATAGAAAGTATATTGTTACAAACCTACAAGGAATGGGAATGTATAATAATAAATGATGGTTCAAGTGATGATACAGAAAAAATTTCTCTAGTTTATGAGAATAGGGATAGGCGTATTCATTACATATATCAAGAGAATCAAGGGGTTTGTAAGGCTAGAAATAATGCTATTGATGCTGCTCAAGGTGAGTATATACTTTGTTTGGATGCTGATGATAAAATATCTAACAATTATTTGGAATTAGCTGTGAAAGAATTAGATGATGATCCTGATGTTACTGTGGTTGCATGTGATTATCAATACTTTGGAAGAGATTTTAGAATAAAGAAGCTTGAACCATATTCAATTGAAAAACTCATGGGGCACAATTTATTTGTTAACTGTTCCATGTTTAGAAAATCAGATTTTATTCGTGTTAACGGATTTAATGAAAATATGGTCGCAGGACTTGAAGACTGGGATTTTTGGTTAAGCGTTTTAGAAGATGGTGGTAAAGTGAAATACTTGGATGGAGTTCATTTCTATTATCGAATTAAGCCAATGAAATATTCCAGAAATTATTCCACTAAGAAGAGGGAGAATTTTATTAAATTGAGGGAGCAGATGTGGAGAAATCATAAAGAATTATATTCGAATGTATATTCAACTCCTTATTATTCGGAAGAATATAGACAAATTGCGAATTCTATAGAATACAAAATAGGCAAGAAAGTATTTGCTATTTTTAGCTTTCTTATTAGCATACTAAAAATAAGATAAGGATCTTATGATTGGATATGTTTTTTATTTTATATATTTTGCATTGTCTTTTTATGTGTTAGTACCTTTTATCTGTAAAGGTAAATATATACATCTTTCAATGTTACCATTGCTTTTTTTTCCACATTTTAATACTACTTGTTTTTTAAAATTGGGATTGACCTTTTCATTTTTTGAAATTTATCTCTTTGTTTTTTCTTTCTTGATTTTGTTAACAGGCTTTAGTTTAAAAAATGTATTCCGATTGAATATATCTGGTAAAATCTTTGGCTTGTTTCTTATTATCTCTATTCTAAGCATTCTTATAGCACAATTTAGAATTGAGTTAGGCGATTTGAAACCGTCTACATTTTATAAGGAGTCACCGGTTGTTCGTAGTTTTATGTCATTAAATAGATTGTTTGTATATCCTGTATTATTGTCATATATTCGCTCTTTCTATATAAGGAAAAATGTTGATATACCTTTCTACTTTAAGAAATATTTGGCATACTCAGGGATTATTCCCTCTATTGCGGTTATATTGCAGGCTTGTGGAATAGAGTGCTTACTATTATTTAATAATCCTTCTTTTTCGGAAGGTGTGGAGTGGAAGTCTCCAGGCAGGCCATTTGGTTTGTCTTATGAAGCGTCTTTTTATGCATTTATGTGTTTGTTTTCTTTTGTGGGAGTTTATTATGCGGTTCGGGATAATGTAATTTCTGCTTTTAAAGGATATGTTTTATATGTCCTCTATGCTGTAGGGGTTCTTTTATGTATATCAAGAACTGGAATGCTTGTTTTTATTTGTTTTATATGTTTGAAGAATTGTTCGAAACTGAATTTTAAAAGAGTCGTTTTTGTATTGTTGATAATTGGATTGTTAAGTCAAATAAACTGGATGGGGTTTAATATGATGGATCGATTGGTATCTTCTTTTGATTTTGAAGCTGATAGATCTACGGTTGAAAGATGGGGATCGGCAGAAGGACTATTAAATTTAGCAATTCATAAGTCTTTGTTCTTGGGAGTAGGTATTTATAATTATTTTTACTATGTAATGCCGTATATTCCAAGTGAAATGTATCATTTAATGAATTATTCAAATTCGGACAAGGTTGTATCCTTCAATTTTATATTGCAATTGTGGGCAGAATGGGGAGGGATCCTCTTTTTGTTCTTTTTCTCTTTTGTATTTTACAAGTTATATAGGATAAGAAAGGATGGAGTAATGACTGATTGGTTTCTTTATTTTTTTATAATCTCTTTATCTGTTCAATTGATGAATTTTTCGTTACCTTTTTTGATATTGTTATATCATTCAAATTATAATGCTTCTTCGTTGGAGGAAAATTTTAAATTAAGAAATTGATATGTTATGTTGTCGACCTTAAGATTTTATTTACTTTTAATAGACGATATAGTGAAATATGTTTGTAAAATATTTCATATAAAAGACGAATTGTTAATAACAGGGCAAAAGCTTCGAAAGAATATAGAAGATGATACTGTTTATGTTTGTGTTCATGAATGGGGGGGGTATCCAATCATACGAAAAAAAACATTAAAAGATGGGAAGACTTTTACTTGTGGATTAAAAGCACAACTTATGCGATATGAAAAAGAGCGAAAGAGTAGGTTGGTCGATTTGACTGTAACAATGTCTGATAGTAATAAATGTAAGGATTTGGATTATATAAAAAAGCATTCAGATAATTTTATTGAAGTTTCAAATGTTGGAATGGATTTTAGTGGATATGCTTCATTTTATAAAAGAATAAGAGGAAACTTAAATTCTTATGTAATACTATCTAACAGTTCTGTAGATATATCTCAAGATATTTTTTTGGATGGATACATTAAGTATATGGAAGATAATCCGGATGTTGGTATTTTAGGAATATCATATTCTACCAAAATGTATCAGACTTTAATTCGTCGAAATTTTATGCCTCATATTCAAAGCTTCTTTCTATTTACAACGACAGATGTGTTAAATGAAATCGTTGAAAATAATCAAGGGCATTTTCCTGGTGAGAATGTCAGTAATAAGAGATTATTGATTCGTGAAGGAGAAATAGGCCTCTCTACTCTTGCATTAAACCTGGGATATAACTTGGCTGTTGTATTTCCAACTACAGGTAAGCCTTTTAAGTTTGTAAATCATTTACAATGGGACAAACCTTTGGGAGATATTCGATTGAAAATAGATTGTCCTAATAGAATAACTCCTATTAATGAATAATATGATTACAGTTTCTATTGTAACTTATAAAACGGATATAGAAGAGCTTTCGAAATGTATTCATTCATTAAGCACTCCTTTTGTATCAAAGATTTATATCATAGATAATTCAAAAGAAAAGTATATTGAAAATTTTTGTTTGAATTATGCTAATGTGGAATATATTGGTAGTGAAAATATGGGATATGGTGCAGGGCATAACCAAGCTTTGAGAAAAGTGCTTAATTCAAGTTCTATCTATCATCTAGTACTTAATTCAGATGTATATTTTGAGCCGGATGTATTGAAATGTTTGGCTGATTATATGGACTCAAATGAAGATGTGGCTCAAGTACAGCCTAATATTATATATCCCGATGGAAGAATACAATATACCTGTAGATTATTGCCTACGCCTGTTAATCTTATTTTTCGTAGGTTTTTGCCAAAGAAAATGATTGGTAAAATAGACGATCGATATTTGCTTAGATTTAATGATCATACCCAGGCTATGAATATACCTTATCACCAAGGTAGCTTTATGTTTTTCCGTACAGAGTGTTTTAACAAGGTAGGCTTATTTGATGAACGTTTCTTTATGTATCCTGAAGATATAGATATAACTCGACGTATGCATAAATATTATAAAACTATATTTTGGCCTGGAGTAACTGTTGTACATGCACATCGTGCTGCTTCTTATAAGAATAAGAAAATGCTTAAAATACACATGATTAATATGATTAAATATTTTAATAAATGGGGATGGGTATTTGATAAAGAGAGAAGGGATTGGAATAAGCAATTATTGAAAGAATTATCATATAATAAAAAACAATAGAATGATGTCCTATTTTATATTTGGCGGTTCCGGTTTTATCGGTACGCACCTTATTGCTCTAATTGATAATTTATATCCGGGTACAAAAATATACAATCTGGATATTGTGGAGAATAACCATGAAGGTAAATCTACATATATCAATTGTGATGTTCGTTCTGAAATAAATATTGATATTCCCGTTACTTCCGAAGACGTCATCTTTAACTTTGCAGCCGTTCATCGTACCCCGGGACATCCTGATCAGGCTTATTTTGAGACGAATATTCGTGGTGCAGAGAACGTATGTGCTTTTGCCGAGAAGTTCGGGATAAAGAAAATCGTTTTTACCAGTTCCATAGCTCCTTATGGTGCAGCTGAAGATTTGAAAACAGAAGAGACGCTTCCCACACCGAACACACCTTATGGAATTTCTAAATTAGTAGCTGAAAAAATACATACGATTTGGCAGACAAAAAGGCCGAACGAACGACAACTTACTATTGTTCGTCCAGGTGTGGTATTCGGTAAAGGGGAAAATGGTAACTTTACCCGTTTGTATTGGGGTATCCGTGGCGGTAAGTTTTTCTATCCGGGCCGTAAAGATACGATTAAAGCTTGTATTTATGTGAAAGAGTTGATTCGCTTTATGCTTTATCGTTTGGAGAATCATAATGAAGGAGTAGAGTTATATAACTGTACATATGAACCAGCTTTTACTATCGAGCAAATAGTAGAAACGATGAAAAAGGCGACGGGACTACAACGTACCATTGTCAAGGTGCCGGGAAGTCTTCTAATGACAGTTGCAAGTATTGTCGGTCCGTTAGGGGGAAAAGCTTTGGGTATTTGTCCTGCTCGTGTGAAGAAGTTAATGATTTCTACTAATATATGCGGAAAGAAACTGGCTGATTCGGGGTATAAGTTTCATTATACATTTGAAGAAGCTATTAAGGATTGGTATAGAGATAATGATAATAAGTATTTGAGATGATTTTTCTGAAACAATTTGGGTATATAAAATAAATGTTGAAAATGTTGAGATGTAATAAACACGTGAGTGTTTCGTATGTGAGATGAAAAAATGTAGGTCCCTAGCTTCATGCTGTAAAAAGCATGATTCTCCTACATTGTGGATTAGAAATAGCGCGACGGCGCATTTCTAATCTACGCCCTGACATCGGAGGTTAAAGCCGATGTGAATTTCCCACTATATCAACTGTCTGTGAAGATCGTTGATATTTTAAAATTGAAATCATAACTTTTTAAATAAAAGAATAGCTCATAGTGGGCTAAGAGGCGTAAAAAGGCTCGATAGTTACACAATGAGTACCAAAAAATATGTAGGTCCCTAGATTCATGATAAATTCATGAAATCCCTACATAATGCGGGTTGGAAAGAGTACGGCGGTATATTTCTAACTTAGCTCTCATATCGGTGTAAAAACTGATATGTATCTATATGTGAAATATGCCAGCTGTCTGTGAAGATCGTTGGCATATTGTTTTTAGGGGAGATATTGGTTAACTCTATCTTTTTGTCTGTTTAAGAAAAAATAATAATGTCTTGTATAATACCTGTTTTCGGATTTACTTGTTATCTTTGTGATGTATATATAATATATATATATGATTGATATGGAAAATTTGCAAAGATTATATCCTATCGGGATACAGACATTCTCGAAGATACGGGAGGGAAATTACCTCTATATTGATAAAACAGAATATGTTTACCGGATGACACATTCGGCTTCTGACTATATGTTTTTAAGTCGCCCACGGCGTTTTGGAAAGTCATTGCTCACTTCTACGTTACACAGTTATTTTTCCGGTCATAAAGAACTGTTCAGAGGGTTGGCTATTGAGAAGCTGGAGAAAGAATGGATGGAGTACCCGGTACTACATTTCGATATGAGTACCGCCAAACATGTAGATGAGGAACAGTTATTTCAAGAATTGAATTTGAAACTATTCAATTACGAAGAAATTTATGGAAGGTTAGAGGAGGAGATTAATCCCAATCAACGTTTGATGGGGTTGATAAAGCGTGCTTATCAACAAACAGGTAAGAAAGTGGTCGTACTTATCGACGAATATGATGCTCCTTTGCTGGATGTGGCGCATGAACGGGAAAATCTTGATGTATTGCGCAACATCATGCGCAACTTCTACAGTCCATTGAAAGCGTGTGATCCTTATCTGCGATATGTATTTCTGACTGGTATTACCAAATTCTCCCAACTCAGTATATTCAGCGAACTTAATAATATTGAGAATATTAGTATGGATGAACCTTATGCTGCCATCTGTGGTATTAGTGAGGATGAAATACGTTTTCAAATGAAAGAAGATGTGGAGGGATTGGCGAAGAAGTTGGAGGTTACTCCAGAAGAAGCTTTGATGAGGCTGAAAGAAAATTATGACGGGTATCACTTTACTTATCCGTCGCCTGACATATACAATCCATTCAGTCTGCTTACAGCTATGGAAAAAGGTAAGATTGGTTCTTATTGGTTTGGCAGTGGTACGCCTACATATCTGATAAAGATGCTGGATAAGTTTGGAGTAGAACCTTCCGAAATCGGGAAGAAAAAGGCCGCTGTAGAGGATTTTGATGCACCAACAGAAAGGATGACAAGCATTATCCCGTTGTTATATCAAAGTGGTTATATTACGATAAAGGACTATGATGAGGAATTGGACTTATATACATTGGATATCCCCAATAAAGAAGTAAGAATAGGCTTAATGAAAAGTCTTCTTCCATATTATGTTGCTAGTAAAGCACCGGAAACCAATACTATGGTGGCGTATCTTTCTCGAGATATCCGTAATGGGGATATAGATGCTGCATTGCGTCGTTTGCAAATGTTCTTGTCCACCATACCTCAGTGCGATAATACGAAATATGAGGGACATTATCAGCAGATATTTTATATCATATTCAGTTTATTGGGGTATTATGTGGAGGTATGAATGGCAGGCGGGGTTTATTAAATCCCGCCTGTTTTTTAGGATGGTTAAAGAATACAAAAAAAGAGCAAACTCATAATATTCCTAAATCTTTCTGGAATCTGTATCGTTATTTGTAGCATAGAATAAAGTATAGTATTAACGCTAAAAGAATAACGATCATGAAGAAAATTCTATCTCTACTTGTACTGGCTCTAGTAGCCGTGCAGTTTTCATTCGCAAAAGATGTGATAACTAAAGACATGAATCAGTTGCCGCTTCCGGCACGTAAT
Source organism: Bacteroides luhongzhouii (assembly GCF_009193295.2). NCBI lineage: Bacteria > Pseudomonadati > Bacteroidota > Bacteroidia > Bacteroidales > Bacteroidaceae > Bacteroides > Bacteroides luhongzhouii. The sequence continues at coordinate 3,270,693 of NZ_CP059973.1, forward strand.
TTTATCAATAGTAATTTTACAAAACCACAGGTTGCTCATATCAAAATTGATAAGGATATGATGGAATCTACCAAGTATGAAGTGTTATTGATGGATGGTACGGAAATTGATTTTGACAGTAAGGGAAACTGGGAAGAGGTAAGTGCAAAGAAAGGACAGACTGTTCCTGTTAGTATTGTTCCGGGATTTGCTGTCAACTACCTGAAAGCACATAATTTTGTGAATGAAGGAGTGACGAAAGTGGAACGTGACCGCAAAGGGTATGAGATTGAATTGTCTACCGGGCTTTCTTTCAAATTTGATAAGAAAGGAAAATTTATCAAGGCTGATGATTAACTAGTTGCAGTAAATAGACCTAAACAAAAAGATAACTATGTGGAGATTTAAGTTTAGCGCATGGGCAGTAGTGTTGCTTGTGACTGCCCTTTCTTTCGGCGCATGTGATAATGACGATGATGATACTTTTGTTCCGCCCAGTAATATTACGGAGGCCTTGAAACAGGTATATCCGGCTGCCCAGAATATAGAATGGGAGATGAAAGGTGCTTATTATGTAGCTGACTGTTGGGTGAGCAATGATGAATTGGAAGTCTGGTTTGATGCTAATGCCAACTGGGTGATGACAGAAAATGAACTGAACAGTATTGATCAGTTGGTGCCGGCTGTTTATACGGCTTTTATAGATTCTAAATATAACGCGTGGATAGTGACAGATGTATATGTGTTAACATTTCCACAGAATCCGATGGAATCTGTGATTCAGGTGAAACAAGGTAGCCAGCGCTACTCGCTTTATTTCACGCAGGATGGCGGATTGATACATGAGAAAGATATCAGTAATGGAGACGATACGAATTGGCCGCCAACTGAATAACTTTTAATCATAAAAATGACAACGGACTATTTCTATAAAAGGAATAGTCCGTTGTTTTTTATAATTACATTTGTTTGTAATCCTTGGCCAATCCTCCTTCACTTGTTTCTTTATAGAGTGATGGCAGGTCATGGCCGGTCTGTTTCATCACTTGCACTACTTTGTCGAAAGAGACGCGGTGCATACCATCGGTGAAGGCTGAATAAAGATTTGCGTCTAGCGCACGTGCAGCCGCATAGGCATTTCGTTCGATGCAGGGGATTTGCACTAATCCGCAGACTGGGTCGCAAGTCATTCCCAAATGGTGCTCCAAGCCCATTTCTGCTGCATACTCAATTTGTGCAGGACTGCCCCCGAACAATTGATTGGCGGCAGCCGAAGCCATTGCGCAGGCAACACCTACTTCTCCCTGACAACCTACTTCTGCTCCGGAAATGGATGCGTTGAATTTGACGATGTTGCCAAACAAGCCGGCAGTAGCTAACGCACGTAAAATGCGCATATCGCTAAAGTCACGGCTTTTTTGAAGATGATAAAGTACGGCAGGCATGACTCCGCAGGAACCACAGGTAGGAGCGGTTACTATTTTACCGCCGGAAGCATTTTCTTCACTTACTGCCAAAGCATAAGAGAAGACGAGTCCTCTGGATTGAAGGGATTGTTTGTATCCGGTAGCACGTATGTAATAAGTGGAAGCTTTCCGCCGGAGATTTAGTGGTCCGGGTAGTACGCCCTCAGCTTCGAGCCCACGATGAATGGCATCTTTCATGGTGCCCCATACTTCAGCCAGATAGTCCCATATATCTTCTTCCTCACATTCCTTTACATATTCCCAATAACTTTTTCCGGTATCTTCACACCATTGGAGTATTTCAGTCATGTTTTCCATACCATATACATCGGGGCTTTCGATGGTTGGATTGTCATTGTTTTCTGCTAGTGCACCGCCTCCGATGCTATAAACAGTCCAATTCTCCTGTACTTTATCGTTGTTATCCAGAGCCGCAAATGTCATTCCGTTCGGATGGAATGGTAGAAAGACTTTGGGTTGCCATACAATTTCTACCGGGGCAGTGGGTTGTAAGGTGTCTATAATGGCTACATCCGTCATGTGCCCTTTGCCTGTAGCAGCTAAACTGCCGTAAAGGGTTACTTTAAAAGATGCAGCATCCGGATGACGTTCCAGAAACATTTCGGCAGCTTTGCGCGGTCCCATAGTGTGGCTACTGGAAGGTCCTGTGCCTATCCTGTATAGCTCTTTAATCGATTTCATGGCTGATGATGTGTTTTTGTTAATACCATTTCTTTTTTCTGAAGTACAAATATACAATAATACCGATAATTGCCATTACAATCCAGGCAAATAAATACCCATATTGCCATTCGAGCTCGGGCATCCATTTGTAATTCATTCCCCATACTCCGACCAGAAATGTCAAAGGGATAAAGATGGTGGATACGATGGTTAACCTCTTCATGATGTCGTTCATACGTAAATCATTGTTGGAGATGTACAGATCGACTAATGAGGAAAGAGTTTCCCGGCAGATCTCAATGGTTTGTAATACAAATTGCAAATGGTCGTTCACATCATTGAAAAAGGCACGGTTCACTTTGTGAATGAGCTGGTTTTCTGCCCGCAGTAACTTTATATATTGTTCTTTTAGTGGAAGGATGGATTTTTTCATCAGCATATATTGGCGTCGTAATGACTGAATCTGAATACCAATGTCATCGCCGCTGGTGATGGTGAGCAGTTCTTCTTCCAAATCTTCGAGTGCGTCATCAATGGAAGAGATTGTTGAAATATAGTTTCCCATGATGCTGTTGAGCAGCACGCTAAGTAGATAATCGGTTTGGCGGCTGCGTATCTTCAGGACATCATTACGAAGGGCGGAACTGACATCATCGAAGAAGTCGGTTTCTTTTTCGAGGAAAGTAAGTACGTAGTTATTACCTAGAATGAGGCAGACTTGCTGTTGGAGCAACTCGTCCAGGTCGTTGTCTTCTTTATGTTCGTTGGGGTAGAATATTTTTAAGATCAGGACGATGTATTTGTCATGCTCTTCTATCTTGGTCGGATGATCCGCATTCAGTATATCTTGCAGGACTAGGAAGTCTATTTCAAAATGACTGCAAATTTCACGGATAGTCTCTGTATCTTTCATTCCGTGTATTTGTAGCCAATTGATCCGATCGCTGGTCAGTGTTCCCTTGATGGTTTGAAAGGTGTCATTAGCACTTTCCTGCATCTCGGTAGCGTTGTAAGTACAAAGATGTAAGTGGGTAGGAGTATGACTGTCTCCTGTGTAAATAAGCTTTTCGCTTAACAGATTATTCTTCATGCTTTATTCTCGTTTTAGAAAACCACTGTAACAAAGGTAGTGGTTTTCTAAATGAGAACAAGTTCTTTGGACGTTTTGTTTACAAGTTAATCAAAATCGACTACTGTGATTCCGGCACCGCCAAACTGCACATGTTCGTCGGCATAATGACTGACTCCTGGTACAGTGGCCAGATACTGGCGGATAAGTGTACGAAGTATTCCCGTTCCTGTGCCGTGAAGGATACGTACACGGTCCATACCGACTAATATGGCGTCATCGATAAAATAGGTGACTGCTTGCAGAGCTTCGTCTCCACGCATTCCACGTACATCAATGTCTTGTTTGAAGCTAAGCTTTTTTTCGTACATCTGATCGTGTGTCTGGCTACTGACAAAGGTACTTTTGGCGATTCCTTCCGTCTTGGGTGCATTATTGGTACGTTCCAGGCGGTCTATTTTTACGGTCGTTTTTATACTTCCAAAAACAACGGTCGCATTTTTACCACTGATTTCCATCACTTGACCGACACTTGTCTGTCCTTTGATTTTTACATTCTCACCTACTGCAATCGGTACTACTTTAGGAGCACTTGAAGGGGAAGAGACTACGGCTTTCGGCTCGTTTTTCTTATTTTTCTTCCGTTCTTGTTTCTCCTTTAGTTTCTTCATTTTCTGTGCAATCTTCTCTTCATGCTCTTTAGAAGCCAGCGCATCTAAAGAAGTTCGGAAGTCTGTCAGTTCCTGACGTGCCTGGCGTGTCTTTTCCTTTTCAGCTTGTGCTTCCTTGATTGTGCGTATTGTGTTTTCAATGCGTGCATTGGATTCCTGAAGCATCCGTTCCGCTTCTTCTTTTGCTTGCCGGATGATCTCTTTCCGTGATTTTTGCAATTCTTCCATTTCCGTTTGGTAACGGGTAATGGTTTCTTCCATGTGCTTTTCCCGTTGACGGATGGTTTGACGTTTTCCTTCCCAGTAACGCTTGTCGCGCACGATGTCCTGAAGGTATTTGTCGGCATTGATATATTCACTTCCTACGATTTCCGAAGCATCTGCAATGACATCTTCCGGCAACCCGATTTTTCGTGCGATTTCTACGGCAAACGAACTTCCGGGATTTCCGATTTGTAGCTGGAAAAGTGCTTGCATGAGATGGCGGTCGTAAAGCATGGCTCCGTTCACTACTCCTTCATGATCTTCGGCAAAATGTTTCAGATTCTGGTAGTGGGTGGTGATGACTCCGAATGTTCCTTTCTGGTTGAAACGTTTCAGGACGGCTTCGGCAATAGCACCTCCAATTTGCGGTTCCGTACCTCCACCGAACTCGTCAATCAGGATGAGGCTCCGTTCGTTGCAATTCTTCATCATGATTTTCATATTGGTCAGGTGAGAAGAGTAGGTACTCAAATCATCTTCAATAGATTGCTCATCACCAATATCGATAAAGATGCTGCTGAATATACCGGCGTGACTGCGTTCGTGCAAGGGGATGAGCATACCGCATTGCAACATATATTGCAGTAAACCGACTGTTTTCAGACAGACGGACTTGCCTCCGGCATTCGGACCGGATATAATAAGGATGCGTTGTTTTTGATTCAGTTCTATATCCAGTGGTACAACTTTCTTTCCATGTTTGGCAAGTGAGAGTTGTAGTAAAGGATGTACGGCCATTGTCCAGTCCAGTAATTGTTCATTCTCTACGGCAGGTTTCAGACTGTTGGTCTGTATGGCGAAATAGCTTTTCGCACGGATAAAATCTATTTCTGCCAGAAATTCGTATGATTGAAGAATTTCCGGGATAGACGGACGGAGCACGTTTGAAAACTCGGTAAGGATGCGAATGATTTCGCGCCGTTCGTCGCCTTCGAGTTCGCGAATACGGTTGTTGGCTTCTACGACTTCCGCCGGTTCTATAAACACTGTTTTTCCGCTGGCGGATTCATCGTGTACAATACCTTTGATTTTTCGTTTGAGTCCGGGTGCGACGGGGATCACCAAACGTCCGTCACGCATAGTGGGAGCTACGTCTTTATCTACGTATCCTTCGGATTGTGCGCTGCGTAGGATGCTGTTTAACGAGCGGGAAATATTTCCCATCGTACTGGCAAGCTCACGACGTATACGGGCTAATTCGGTGGAAGCATTATCCTTGATTTTTCCATATTTGTTAAGGATACCGTCTATTTTTCCTATCAGTTGAGGGAAAACAGCTATATCTCCTGCCAGTCGTTTCAGGCTGGGGTAGGGGGTGTCGTTCTCTTCTTCATCTTCATTTCGGTGGAGAAAGCGTACAATGTCGCGGATGGTTTCTAATGAACGGCGCAGGTCGAATAGTTCTTGCTCGTCCAGATACATTCCTTCTATCCGCACTCGCTTTAGTGAGGGACGGACGTCAAAGAAAAATTGATCGGGAAATCCGTCTTCTTCCTGGATGATGCGGACAAACTCTGTTACCTGGTTTAATTTCTCCTCAACTTCTTCATGTTGCTCCGAAAAGGTCATATCTGTGACTCTTTCTTCGCCTAAAGTGCTAAGACACTTATCTTTTAGTAACTGTCTGATCTGGTCGAATCCTATCTTTTGCTCAAAATTTTGAGGGTATATCATATCTTTGGTTCTTGCTAATGGACTGCAAAAATACGATTATTTCGCGAAAAAAATATCAGAATGTTTGCAGATTTAAAAATGATTCGTACCTTTGCACCGCTTTCAACGGAAAGCACTTCTGATAAAGGAGTTTTGGAGAGGTGGCAGAGTGGTCGATTGCGGCGGTCTTGAAAACCGTTGTACTGCGAGGTACCCGGGGTTCGAATCCCTGTCTCTCCGCTTTTAATCAATAAAAAAATCCCTGTAAAGTTATACTTTGCAGGGATTTTTTATTTTGTGTATGTGTATCAAAAATGGAAGATTCTCTGTATCTTTGCCGGCATGGCACAAAAAGGTGAGTTACATATAAGAAATAAACACAATGGTCAATACGATTTTCCGTTGTTGATAGAAAATTATCCTCCACTTAAGAAATTCGTATCACTTAATCCTCTGGGTGTACAAACTATAAACTTTTTTAATCCGCAAGCAGTAAAAGCTTTAAATAAAGCATTGTTAATCAGTTATTATGGCATTCGGTACTGGGATATACCGAAACAATACTTGTGTCCACCCATTCCCGGAAGAGCGGATTATATTCATTATATTGCCGATCTTATTCAGCCGGATAGGGTAGTGAAAGATTTGCAGGCAGAGGACGAGGATGTGAACGAACAGAAATCGAAATGCAGATGTCTGGATGTTGGGGTAGGCGCAAATTGTATTTATCCGATTATAGGGCACACAGAATATGGATGGACATTTGTGGGCAGTGATATTGATCCGGTTTCGATTGAGAATGCACGGAAGATAGTGACTTGCAACCCGGTATTGGCACATAAGATTGACTTGCGGCTTCAGAAAGACAGTCAGAAGATTTTTGAGGGAATTATCATGCCTGACGAATATTTTGATGTTACGATATGTAATCCTCCGTTTCATAGCTCTAGGGAGGAAGCGGAAGATGGGACCTTGCGTAAATTAAGTAGTCTGAAAGGTGTGAAGGTGAAAAAAGTACAATTAAATTTTGGCGGGAGTGCGAATGAACTTTGGTGTGAGGGTGGAGAAATCCGTTTTATACTGAATATGATTTCCGAGAGTCAGAAATATCAGAAGAACTGTGGATGGTTCACCAGCTTGGTTTCAAAGGAAAAGAATCTCGAAAAGCTATGTGCTAAATTGAAGTCTGTGAATGTATCGGAGTATAAGATTATCAGAATGCAGCAAGGAACTAAAAGCAGCAGAATACTAGCCTGGAGATTTTCTAATAATTCATAACAATCAGTGTATTGACTGGTGAGTGTCCCGACCGGGATGGAATAGTAGTGTATTATACTCATCGCTGTCCGTTTACTGAATTCCATGTTCGCGGTTCTTTGGTCAATGCAGCCAGGAGTAAAGATCTCCCATTAAAAATAATAAAATTAGAAACTATGGAACAGGCACAAAATGCGCCTACCCCAGCCACTATCTTTACTCTTTTTTATAATGGGAAGTTTGTTACGACCGATTTAAGCGTATGTATTGAAGGGCGGTTGGGAAAAGCTTTAAGCTTGTGATTTTATGAGAGAAATATTGATCAGGAATTAGAGATTGAATAATAAGGATGACTGTGTCTCGATAGTGAATAATAAAGACACAATCTGTGTCTTTACTCTTTTTACGATAGCTAATGTTTCTTATTTTAATTTTGCAAAATTAAAATGCGCCTTGCACTTTTTATAGAAAATACATACCTTTGGGTGCTAAATGATTAAACACGATAAGGAATTTATGCGTTTTTGGGTATGTATTTTTGTGCTTTTATTTGTACACAATCAATTTTCGAGGGCTGATAAAATAATAAATAATGATTCTCTATATACTGAAAAATATATCAGAAATATTTATATTTCCGATCCTAAACGTGCTTTAGAGTTATTAGACGAGGCAGAAAGCAAAAAGGCATTCTCTTTACGGCTGATTTACGAATTACGTAGTTTGTCATACCGTAATATGTATATGAATAAACTGGCTTTTATGTATGCCCGAAAGTCATATCTGCTTGACTCCATATCTCAAAGGGAACCGAAGCATATGTTGAAGATGACGGTTTTTATGGCTGAACTTTCATCTGTGATGAGTAAATATAATGAGAGTATGAGATATGCTCTTAATGGGATTACGCAGGCGCAGAAACTAAAAGATCGGGAAGCCGAAGCCAGGTTGCTTTTTTGTATAGGAGAGAATAATTGGAGGTTGTCATTAAAGGATGAGGCATACAAATATTTTGACCGTACTATTGAATTGTTGCGCGGTTCAAAGGATATGCGGGAGATGATGTTGCTTTCTTATTATTATGGGGCCGAAATGGGATTTCTAATGACTGACTCTCGTATCAAGGAAGCTTTGAGTCTTGCTTATGAACGTGAGAAACTTCTTAAAAAATTAGAGAAATTACCCCAAATTCCTGAAGGGTACGTGGATGGTCAATATAGTTACTTATATGCAAAATTGGCCTATATCTCCTGTCTTGAAAAGAAATATGTTCAGGCGGAACAATATTACCAGCAATATCAGGCATTGAAAGAATCTCAAACTCCGGACGGTAAAATGTATTCGATACCTTATTTAACCCTTTCCGGACAATATGAGAAAGTAATTGATAATTGCAGAGACTTCAAAGAACTGTTAAGGACACAACAAGATACCTTGAATGCTCAATATCTTACTATTCTAAATAAAGAAGTACAAGCTTATCTGGGTATGCATCGTTATAAAGAAGCGGCAGCGATACGCGAAACTATTATTGCGATAACAGATAGTATCAATAATAGAGACAAGGAAAATGCAGCATTGGAATTGAATGCGATGTATGGAGCTTCTGAAAAGGAGGAATATATTGCCGAACAAGCCTCTCAATTAAAGATAAGAAATATCTCACTCAGCTTTTTGATATGTATAATTGTACTTATCTTGTTTATACTGTGGCGTTTGTGGCGTTTCAACCATATTGTCGAGTATAAAAATAGGATGCTTGCCAAACTTATAAATGAAAAATTTGCCAACAGAAAAGACGGTAATCAGTTGTCGGAAGCGGATGAGCAATTGGCTATCTCATCGGATTTGGAGCCGGAACTGATTTCATCTGAAGAGCAGGAAGAACTTTTGGATGAAACAAATAAAGAAAGTGGGGAGGAAGAAGAGAATAAAAAGATATTTCAGGAGCTGAATGATATCGTTATTCAGAAACAGTTATATCTTTCTTCAGAATTGTCGAGAGAAGATCTGGCACAAATCGTACATCTGAATAACGCACGTTTTGCGAGGATGATAAGAGAATGTACCGGAACCAATTTCAATGGATATATCAATGAATTGCGCATTAATTATGCCATTGAACTGATGAAAAAGTATCCTAACTATACAATACGTGCCATAGCGGATGAGGCCGGATTTAATAGCACCCCGATTTTATACAGCCTTTTTAAGAAAAAGACGGGAATGACTCCTTACGAATTTAAAAAAGCACAGGATTCGTTACGAAATTGAATGGATTTCGCTAAACAATTTTCGCATTTTCCGGTTTATCTATTTATAATTAACTATAAATAGAAATGATACAGGTTAGGATAAAGCGGGTTTACGAAGATTTTTCAGAAACAGATGGTTACCGGGTACTGGTAGATAAACTATGGCCACGCGGCATGAAGAAAGAATGGCTGAAGTACGATTACTGGGCAAAAGATATTACACCGTCTTCCACATTACGGGGATGGTTTCATGAAGATATTCCCGGACATTGGGAAGATTTTGTCGTACAGTATCAGAAAGAACTCGATGCTTCTCCCGCAATGGCTGATTTTCTGACTCTTATCAAACCGCATCCGGTGATAACACTACTTTACGCTTCCAAAGAACCGGTGTATAATCATGCCCGTATCCTTCGCGATTATCTGGAAATGCGTCTGAAAGAGTGAAATTAAAGTAATTTTTATCTGTTTACGCTTTCTGTCGTTCACTCAATTTCCTACCTTTGTAATCTAAATCAAAATCGTGTAATCATGAAGTATAAATTATTGGTTCTTGATGTAGACGGAACACTCCTCAATGATGCGAAAGAAATTAGTAAACGTACATTGGCTGCCCTGTTGAAGGTTCAGCAAATGGGAGTACGTATTGTGCTGGCATCCGGCAGACCGACTTATGGCCTGATGCCGCTGGCCAAGATGCTCGAACTTGGAAACTATGGAGGTTTTATCCTTTCCTATAATGGCTGTCAGATTATCAATGCACAAAACGGGGAAATTCTGTTTGAACGTCGGATTAATCCCGAAATGTTGCCGTATCTGGAAAAGAAAGCCCGTAAAAACGGTTTTGCCTTATTCACTTATCATGATGATACGATCATAACGGATTCTCCTGAAAATGAACATATCCAAAATGAAGCCCGGTTGAATAACCTGCAAATAATCAAAGAAGAAGAATTTTCTGCTGCCATTGATTTTGCGCCTTGTAAGTGTATGCTGGTCAGCGATGATGAAGAAGCACTGCTTGGTCTGGAAGATCACTGGAAGAGAAGACTGAATGGAGCGTTGGACGTATTTCGTTCGGAGCCTTATTTTCTGGAAGTAGTTCCCTGCGCCATTGATAAAGCCAATTCTCTGGGTGCTTTGCTGGAGGTGCTGGATATGAAGCGCGAGGAAGTGATTGCTGTGGGCGACGGTGTGTGTGACGTAACAATGATTCAATTGGCCGGGCTGGGCGTAGCTATGGGACATTCACAAGACTCGGTGAAAGCCTGTGCCGATTATGTGACCGCTTCGAATGAGGAAGACGGAGTGGCCGTTGCAGTGGAGAAGGCTATCATAGCCGAAGTGCGTGCAGCCGAAATTCCCCTTGACCAACTGAATGCGCAGGCACGCCACGCATTGATGGGAAACTTGGGAATTCAATATACTTATGCTGACGAAGACCGTGTGGAAGCAACGATGCCGGTAGACCATCGTACCCGTCAGCCTTTTGGCATTTTGCATGGTGGAGCTACTCTTGCATTGGCGGAAACAGTTGCCGGACTTGGTTCAATGATTCTTTGCCAGCCGGACGAGATTGTAGTAGGAATGCAGGTCAGCGGAAACCATATATCTTCTGCACATGAAGGGGATACAGTGCGTGCAGTAGGAACCGTTGTACATAAAGGACGTTCCTCCCACGTATGGAATGTAGACGTGTTTACTTCAACAAACAAACTGGTGTCTTCCATACGGGTAGTGAACAGCGTGATGAAAAAGAGATGACCGACGAAGAAATAAGTAACTTGACAACTATTGATGCATTTATTCAGCGTAAACAGCCGTTTGCTGTTTACCGTATTCCCGGAGAGAAAGTTCCCCGTCTGTTGACGCAGGCGGAAGGAACGGTCCGCTTGATATACGATCTGAAAGAACTGAACGGACAGAGAGGATTTGTAATTGCTCCGTTTCAGGTGAGTGAGTCATGTCCGGTTGTATTGATTCAACCCGATCAGTGGGGACAGCCTTTACCGATGGATGATGATACGGAGGAAGACCGGGAGGTAGCGTTGTGCCTGCAAGGACAAGAATCATTTCTGACTTCTTCCACGGAGGAATATGCGGTATGCTTTCATACCTTTATAAATGCGTTACGTGACAGGACTTTTGATAAACTAGTGCTTTCCCGTCATCTTACAGTTGATAAAGTAGCTGATTTCTCTCCTTCGTCCATTTTTCGGGCGGCTTGTAAACGTTATATTCATTCGTATATATACTTATGTTATACTCCGCAGACAGGTATCTGGCTGGGAAGCACTCCCGAAATCATTTTATCGGGTGAGAAGGACGAATGGCATACGGTTGCGCTAGCCGGAACGCAGCCTTTACAAGATGGCAGACTACCGCAAGTGTGGGATGAAAAGAACCGGAAAGAACAGGATTATGTCACTTCTTATATCCGCCGTCAGCTTCTTTCACTGGATATCCATTCTACGGAGAACGGACCATTTCCTGCTTATGCCGGTGCTTTGTCACATTTAAAAACCGATTTCCGGTTCGCTTTGAAAGATAATAAAGGTTTGGGAGATCTTCTGAAAGTTTTGCATCCGACACCTGCCGTATGCGGCTTGCCGAAGGAAGAAGCCTATCAGTTTATTTTGCGGAACGAAGGTTACGACCGACGCTATTACTCTGGCTTTATCGGATGGCTTGATCCGGAAGGGCGAACAGACTTGTATGTAAACCTGCGCTGTATGCATATCGAAGATAAACAACTCACTCTTTATGCCGGCGGTGGATTATTGGCCTCTTCGGAATTGAATGACGAATGGCTGGAAACGGAGAAGAAGTTGCAAACTATCAAACGGCTGATTGCAGTGCCTCCTTTAAAATCATAAACTACTAATAATTATCATCATGTATACAGACAAGAAGAACATACTCCAGTTGGTTGCGTTGCTCGAGGCGCATGGGATTACTAAGGTTGTGTTGTGTCCGGGTAGTCGTAACACGCCCCTAGTGCATACTTTGTCTAATCATCCGAATTTTACCTGCTATCCGGTGACTGATGAACGGAGTGCCGGCTATTTTGCCATCGGTCTTGCGTTGAATGGTGGTAAGCCTGCAGCTGTCTGCTGCACTTCCGGTACTGCATTATTAAACCTTCATCCGGCTGTGGCAGAAGCATTTTATCAAAATGTTCCTCTGGTCATTATTTCTGCAGACCGTCCCGCTGCTTGGATCGGGCAGATGGATGGACAGACTGTACCACAACCGGGCGTATTTCAGACGTTGGTCAAGAAGTCGGTAAACCTTCCGGAGATTCATACGGAAGAAGATGAATGGTATTGCAATCGTCTGGTGAATGAAGCATTGCTGGAGACGAACCATCATGGAAAAGGACCGGTACATATCAATGTACCTATTTCTGAACCATTGTTCCAGTTTACGGTTGATTCGCTTCCTGAAGTGCGTGTCATTACCCGTTATCAGGGATTGAACGTCTACGATCGTGATTATAACGATTTGGTCGACCGGATGAATAAATACCAGAAGCGTATGATTATCATCGGTCAGATGAATCTTATCTACCTGTTTGAAAAAAGATATATCAAGTTATTATATAAACATTTTGCCTGGTTGACGGAACATATCGGCAACCAGACAGTTCCCGGTATTCCGGTAAAGAACTTCGATGCGGCGCTTTATGCCATGCCCGCAGAGAAGGTAGATCAGATGGTTCCAGAGTTGCTGATTACTTATGGGGGACATGTCGTTTCCAAACGATTGAAGAAGTTTCTCCGTCAGCATCCGCCTAAAGAACATTGGCACGTATCGCCGGACGGTGAGGTGGTCGATTTGTACGGCTCATTAACTACGGTGATCGAAATGGATCCGTTCGAGTTTTTGGAGAAGATAGCCAGTTTGCTGGACAATCGGACTCCTGAATATCCCCGTGTGTGGGAAAACTATTGCAAGATCATTCCCGAACCGGAGTTTGCTTATTCGGAAATGTCTGCCGTCGGTACGTTATTGAAAGCCTTGCCGGAGTCATGTGCCTTGCATCTGGCAAACAGTTCAGTGGTGCGTTATGCGCAATTATACTCAATTCCTTCTACGATTGAAGTTTGTTGCAATCGGGGAACAAGCGGCATTGAAGGCTCATTGTCTACTGCTGTCGGTTATGCGGCAGCTTCCGATAAACTGAACTTTATAGCTATCGGAGATTTGAGCTTCTTTTATGATATGAATGCGTTGTGGAATGTCAACGTTCGCTCCAATCTGCGTATCCTTTTGTTAAATAATGGAGGAGGAGAGATTTTCCATACCTTGCCGGGATTGGATATGTCGGGTACATCACATAAATTTATTGCGGCAGTCCATAAAACGTCGGCCAAAGGTTGGGCAGAGGAACGTGGATTCCTCTATCTGCAAGCGCAAAATGACGAAGAACTGGCTGAAGCGATGACAACTTTCACTCAACCGGAAGCTATGGAACAGCCTGTGCTCTTAGAGGTGTTTACCAACAAAAACAAGGACGCACGCATGTTGAAAAATTATTATCATCAATTAAAACAAAAATAGATTATGTCAACACAAAGAGAGTGGACAACCATTAGAGAATACGACGATATTCTTTTTGATTATTATAATGGAATTGCCCGTATCACGATTAACCGTGAGCGTTATCGGAATGCGTTTACTCCGACAACTACTGCTGAAATGAGTGACGCATTGCGCATCTGCCGTGAAGAAGCGGATATTGATGTGATTGTGATTACCGGAGCCGGTGATAAGGCATTCTGTTCGGGTGGCGACCAGAATGTGAAAGGACGTGGCGGATATATCGGAAAAGACGGTGTGCCTCGTCTTAGCGTATTGGATGTGCAAAAGCAGATTCGCAGCATCCCGAAACCGGTAATTGCTGCCGTGAACGGTTTTGCCATTGGCGGCGGACATGTACTTCATGTGGTATGTGATTTGTCCATTGCGTCGGAAAATGCCATTTTCGGTCAGACAGGTCCTCGTGTAGGTAGCTTTGATGCCGGATTCGGTGCGTCTTATCTGGCACGTGTAGTGGGGCAGAAGAAAGCACGCGAAATCTGGTTCCTCTGCCGGAAGTATAATGCACAAGAAGCATTGGATATGGGATTAGTGAATAAAGTAGTTCCCTTGGAGCAGTTGGAAGATGAATATGTGCAGTGGGCGGAAGAAATGATGCAGCTCAGTCCGTTGGCTTTACGTATGATTAAGGCCGGATTGAATGCCGAACTCGACGGTCAGGCAGGTATTCAGGAACTGGCAGGTGACGCAACATTGCTCTATTATCTGACAGATGAAGCACAGGAAGGGAAAAATGCGTTTTTGGAGAAACGTAAACCGAACTTCAAACAATATCCGAAATTTCCCTAAAATCGGTTTTACCACAGAGTACCACAGAGTTTGCTTTTTCTGCGCTTAATCCCGATTTTTCTGCAAAGCAAGACTGTGAGGAGAGAACGCTAGGAGAACTGCAAGAGATATAACTTACTAAAACTTCATGAGACTCTGCGTTATTCTGTGGTGAATTGAAAAATTATGCACGATGAACTGTAAAATAGAAATTATTCCCCAATTGCTCCATTTCAAGCAGCCTGCCGGAACTTCCCGGGGAACATATACCACGCGTAAAGTCTGGTATCTTCATTTCACCTCTCCTGACTTCCCTGGCAGAGTGGGAATAGGAGAGTGTGCACCTTTGCCCGCTTTAAGTTGTGACGATCTTCCTGATTACGAAGATATATTAGTGAAAGCCTGTCGGAAAGTAGAGAGGGAACAAGGTAGATTGGATATGGATGGCTTGTGTGACTATCCTTCAATTTTATTTGGTCTGGAAACAGCCATCCGGCATTTCTTTGCAGGAAACTGGGCTTTAAGTGATACGGCTTTCTCACGTGGAGAAGTTGGAATTCCGATTAACGGTCTTATCTGGATGGGAGATTTTCAGAACATGTTATCCCAGATTGAGAAAAAGATGGAAGCTGGGTTTCGCTGCATCAAGTTAAAGATAGGTGCCATCAATTTTGAAGAAGAACTGACATTACTGCGTCATATTCGTGCGCGTTATTCTTCCAAGGAAATAGAGTTGCGTGTAGATGCAAATGGTGCTTTTTCTCCGGTCGATGCAATGGAAAAACTGAAACGTCTGTCCGAACTTGATTTGCATTCCATCGAACAGCCGATCCGTGCCGGACAATGGGAGGAAATGGCCCGTCTTGCTTCCGAATCTCCGTTACCGATCGCTTTGGATGAAGAATTGATAGGATGCAACACGCTGGAAAAAAGGCAAGAACTGCTTTCAACAGTCCGTCCGCAATATATCGTTATAAAACCTTCCCTTCATGGAGGAATATGCGGAGGAGATGAATGGATTATCGAAGCAGAAAAGCAGCATATCGGCTGGTGGATTACTTCCGCACTAGAATCAAACATTGGTTTGAACGCTATTGCACAGTGGTGTGCAACATTCAGCAATCCGTTGCCGCAGGGACTGGGAACAGGGGCGCTCTTTACAGACAACGTGGAAGTGCCTCTTGAAATAAGAAAAGATTGTCTATGGTTTTGTAAATGATGGCATTTAAAGGATATTCCGATGGTATTTGATCGAAAACAACAATGCTTGTTACTGGAAGGAAAAGAATATACTTCTGAAGATATACGCCAATTGATAGCCGGAGGGGCGGAGGTTCATTCTCCTGCTCTATGGGATTTATATCTTTTCCTGAACGAATGGTTTAATGCTTCTCCCGTCATTACTGTCTACACGTCAGGCTCCACAGGTACACCTAAAGAATTGATTGTACGTAAAGATCAGATGATGCAAAGTGCGCGTCTGACTTGTGAGTTTCTGAATTTGAAAGAAGGTCAGTCGGCATTACTATGTATGAATCTTCGTTATATAGGTGCGATGATGGTGGTTGTGCGTTCGTTGGTTGCAGGTTTGAATTTGATTGTACGTCCTGCTTCCGGTCATCCTTTAGCGGATATAAAAGAACCTTTGGGATTTGTGGCAATGGTCCCATTGCAAGTTTATAACACATTGCAGATTCCCGAAGAAAAAGAGCGATTAAAACAAACGGATATTCTGATTATAGGAGGCGGAGCCGTTGATGAGGCTCTAGAGGCGGAGATCAAACATCTTCCGACCGCAGTCTATTCTACTTATGGCATGACTGAAACTTTATCTCATATTGCTCTCCGTCGTCTGAACGGAACATCAGCTTCTGAACATTATTATCCATTTTCTTCAGTAAAATTGTCTTTATCCGCAGAGAATACGTTAATCATTGATGCCCCTTTGGTATGTGACGGAACATTGCAAACCAATGATATTGCACGTATCTATCCCGATGGAAGTTTTATGATTCTAGGCCGGAAAGATAACGTTATCAATAGCGGTGGAATCAAGATTCAAGCAGAGGAAATAGAAAAAGTCCTTCGTCCGTTTATTCCTCTGCCGTTTGTTATCACTTCAGTTCCTGACCATCGTTTGGGGCAGGCAGTGACCTTATTGATAGCGGGGCAATTGGATACAAAAGAGATAGAAGATAAATTGCAGACAATATTAGAACCATATTACCGTCCCCGTTATATTTTGACAACAGATTGCATTCCGCAAACGAAAAACGGAAAAATTAGTCGTGCGGAATGCCGTGCTTTGGCATTACATATTTTGCAGCACTAATGTCGCTATTGCAGGCGATAATGTATTAGCTTCTCACTTCCTCTCTTAGAAGCAAGTTCCATGTTGGTTTTGGAACATTCTATGTTTCTTGATTTTCCTCTCATACCAATACAATTTCACGGAACAAGTCAACTATATTCGTAAAATAATTGATAGTAAAAAACTTAAAGTATGAAAGGATAGTCAGGATATGTGCCTGAGATTAAATATTCCATCACACATATCTTAAATTTTAAGAAATAATAATATTCACGTAAAAATTTCTACAAATCAGAAGATGTAGAAGCATTATAACTTTTGCCAGCCTATATTTATTATTGAATATAGGTTCTTACAAGGTTAAATCTGGCTATTTCTTCATCACCTCATGAAAGAATTCTGCCATTTCGCTATAAGTATGTTCACGTCCTTCTTTTGATTTAGATAATATCGATTTTTCAGAATTCCCAATTGCTTTATCAAGATCCCCTCCATTTGCAAGCAAGAAATTATGTAATCCTTTGCATTTTCTGCTCAAAAAATCTTCGGTCTTTTCATAACTACAAATTTGCTCCAATTCTTTCGCCAATTCATTGGAGTTATTGAATTGTTGAGTCGTATATTTGAAATGATATAAGAACCATATTTCCAAACAGCGCTCGTTCTCAAAAAAACGTATTAGACTTTCTGTTCCCTGCCGCTTCTTGATGATCATTTTTTGATGATATTTTGTCTTTAGTCTTAAATAATTCTCTCGATTACGCCCTTCTTTCTTATTATCCATGTCAATTAGACAGAATATCATGTTATATCCGTCATTAATACATTGTTCTATTCGACGTTCCAATTCAGCCATGCTAGTGGCATGGTTGGGAACAACTGGTTTCACTTGTGCATGAATAACACCTTCTAATGACTTCAAATAATACTTTTCAGTCGGCCCTTCACCAATAACAGCTATTGTTGTTTTTGTTTTCCGCGTTTTCATATCACTTTTTTAAAAAATGGAACCTAATTCCGGTTTTGCACCAAGTTTTCCTGTTCTATATGCCTTATAAAGAGATAGATTTTTGTGCAATCCAAATTCAGAAGCACAATAAAGTTCAGTAGAGGCATCTTCCTTTGATTTCTCAGTAAACCAAACCATATCCCGACGTATAAATTCTTCATCCAATAACTGCTGGTCTTGTGTCGTGAACAGTATTTGTGAATTGGCTGTATTCATCATAAAAGTCGTCAGAAAATGGAGCAAAAGATCATAATGCAAATTACTTTCTATTTCATCAAAACTATATATATGATCTTCACGTAACATATTGAACATACATTCCTGTAACTGAAAATAGCGTAATGTCCCCAATGATTGGTCAATAGAAGATAAAGTAAAATCAGATCCGTCTATGGTGTGATGAGTAAAAAAAACATCTTTGCCACTTTGCATTCTTGCTTCATTGTCAATACTTATATTAGAAATATTAAAATCAGCCTTTCGCATAGCCGATATAAAATAATCTTTTTTCTCTTTATTATCAATCAATTGCTGGGCAATATCCAAAAGAGTATTTCCCTTCATACCATGCACATACCGAACAATCCAGTTATAGGTATCACGGAATATCTTTGCATCTTCATTTAGAGATACTTTTGCGAAAGTAGACAGTACAGTATGATTATTCAAAGTATTGTCTACAATTGTTTTCTTACTTTTCAAATGCAAACCGACTGTACGACCAAATTCAATATCCGGTACTACATCTTCATGGACAAACTTCCGACTATAAAATAAAGATAATACTCCATTAGGAGCATATTCCATTTTTTCAGAAATGATATAGCGGTTATTATACTCCACTGAATAGTCGTATCGTACTTGCCCTATATAAAAGGACACGGACAATCGGGTATTTTTATCCTTATCCAAAGCAAACGGATAAAAAGGTATAGCCTGTAGCTTATTAGTATAGGGAGACACCAACATTCTCCATATTGTTTCATAGGCATAGAGAATATTACTTTTTCCGGAAGCATTAGCCCCATAAAGTATAAGCATACGATTTAACCGCATCCCCGGTTTGATTTCGACAGTCAATAACTCATGAGAGGTCTTGTCTTTGGTAGCCTCGAAAGATAACACCTGCTCTTTTCGTATTGACATGAAATTTTCTATACCAAGTTCTCTAATCATACATTCATCTTTTTATTTCGTAACTTTCCTACAAAAATAACAAATCATCTGCACAAAAGATACTTTTCTTGCTATTATTTCACTTTTTTATCTTTTGGAGTAATTTCTTATTATCACCAGTTGATTAATTCCATTCTTTATGAAAAGAGCTGACTTCCTGTGACAATAAGTGACACTATAACCTAAATCATACAAATACGCCCTATCTTGCGTCAAAATTATGGTGTAACTTAAAAGAATATCATTATTATGGAAGTCATTTACATTGAAACCAAGCTGTTTGAAAAGATGATGAATCAATTCAACGCTTTTACAAAACAAGTAGATTCGCTTTGTCAAAAAGTCGATGTCAAAAATCTTAGTGCATGAATGGATAGCTAAGATGCCAAACCCTAAGAGATAACGGTAAATTACTTTATTCACAAATCCAGCACAAGATTTTCTATAAGCCGGAAGATGTAGAGGCATTATTGACTTTTGTCGGGCTTCAACGGAAAGAGAAAATTTTAAAATAAAAAAATATAAATCAATAGGTCATGAAAGGAATTATAATGAAAGGCAACAAACAGGTTGTTGCTTTTTTCAAGGCATTGGACATTTTTGCATAGATAATGAGAAACAGTACAGAAAGAAACTATTCGAATTAGGTGCGAAAAAAGAATAAAAGAAACAGTGGCATATAGTCTTTCAGTTCATTCCGCAAAAGTTCCATGGTTTTTTGTTTGTACCGGTTGATGGATTTTACGCTAAGATTCATTTCTTCTGCAATTTCCACATGAGTTTTTCCCTCAAAGAAACTTTTTACAAAGACTGCACGATAGTTGTCGGGTAGTTTATTTAATGTTTCATACAACATTCTGTATAATTCGTCAAGTGTATATACACTATCCGGCTCTAATTCATAAATAGGTGTCTTCTTTTGTATATTTTCAGCATAACTCCATTCATATTCCTGGTGCTTCAGGAAGTTCAGACAATTGTTTTTCACGCACATTTTGATGTATCCCAATGCCGTGTCCGATTGTAGGTTAAAAGAATCCGTATCCATCTTGTCCCATAATGAAGTAAATACATCCGAAACAATATCTTGGCGTATATCCTTATCATCAATAAACCTTTTCGCATACAGGCAGAATGGGGCGTAGTATTCCTCATAAAGTTGTTTGAAAGCTTGTTCCTTGGTATGTTTAGAAGAAAATATTTTCATTATTTAGAGATTCTGTGTTTTCCATTCTGCTGCAAATATATAATAAGATACTTATCAAAGCCTAATTTTCTTGCTATTTTTTTGTTTCTCGGATAAGCATTGTTGCTTCATTTTATTTCAATTTGAAAAAAAATGGATTTGCTTGTCCCTTTTGGTTGAGGTCAGTTGTATTATTAGTGTTGTTAAACTTAAAAGAATAGCTTATGGAATTACATCTCAATTGAATTAATGCCATTAGATACCTTTGGCAATAGCCATTTTCCTCTTATTTTTTAGTCCGGGGTCTCGCAAATACTGGCGGACATTAGAAAAGGAGATTATTGGTAACG
This sequence comes from Bacteroides luhongzhouii, assembly GCF_009193295.2. NCBI lineage: Bacteria > Pseudomonadati > Bacteroidota > Bacteroidia > Bacteroidales > Bacteroidaceae > Bacteroides > Bacteroides luhongzhouii. The sequence goes on from NZ_CP059973.1 coordinate 3,291,393, forward strand.
TTAAATCATTTAGTAATAAATTTATTAATCAACAAAAAGTTAGAAACATGAAGCGATTAAGGTTTTTATTTTTGACCGCAGTTTGTGCCATGTTCTTCTCGTGTGGAGAAGATGAAGATTATCAGAATTATTTAGTTACCGCATTTGCCGGCTATGGTGGTGCTGTTGTTACTGTTGACAAAGAGAAGGCGATGGCTGGTGAAATAGTAACTGTTGTGGCAACTCCGGACGAAGGCTTTCTGTTTAAAGAATGGAAAGTAAGAGTCGGTAATACAGTGATTGAGAACATACAAGCTAACCCTTCTACATTTACTATGCCTCAGGAAGATGTAGTGGTTGTAGCTACGTTTATGATAAGAAATGATGTACTTGAAAGGATTACCGATCCGGCATTAAAAGCTTATTGCCAGTCCAGAATGGATACGGAGCAGGAAATAGATGGGGTTATTTATCCAAAGTGGGATATGAATGGTAATGGTGTGCTTTCTCCTGACGAAGCGGCAGTGATAAAGGCAATTGATATCACTGGAGGTGTAAATGGGGGCAAGATAAAAAGTGTGGATGAACTAGTTGAATTTACAGGACTGGAAGTGTTGAAAGTTAGTGGAAATGAATTGACTACATTAAATGTAGCATGGTCTAAACTTGCAAAACTTGATTGTAGCCATAATAAATTGAGCAATTTGTCCGTAGGAAAAAGTGAAAATCTTAAAGAGTTATATTGTAACAGTAATCATTTGTCCTCATTGAAGTTGAAGGCTATGCTATATGAAGATGGTTTTATGCTTCATTGTGGTAACCAAACAACAATAGATGGAGAAGCTCGTACGGTTGAAGTGCTATTGTCTGAGGAACAAATAGCTTTTTGGGAAAGTAATCTGAAAAAACTGAATGAAAATGTAAATGTGGAAGTTCAAACTATGCCTAATACTGATGTCTATTTAACAATGACTGATGCATATAAATATTCATATGGCAGTTTGACGCTAATACTTTCGGATGATGATGGTAATCGTATACAATTAAGTTTGAAATTATCCGAGTTGCAACCGGGAGAATATTCTAAAGCCCAAATAAATAGTGCATATGTGACAGTGACAGGTGGGGGCAGTTATAGGAGTTTAGACTCTGACGATCCCGGTTCGTTTATTGTAAAATATAATGCAGTTAGTGATATTTATACTATAGAAGGGGTCTTAAACTTGCGTGCAAATGCATCGTATCCTTCTGTTAATATTGTAGGATTTGAATATACAGGACCGTTGTAGTCTATATTGACAGAGAAGAGAATGGAAAAATATTCGTAGATTTTCCTTATGTGTAGATTAAAGAGTCTACGGATGTTTTTTTCAGATTATTGAAAAATGATTGGCTTTTGATGTCCCTTTTCAATGAGTCGATTGTACTATTAATATAGTTGCAATTATAAAAAAAGAAAGTATGGAAAATAAGGATTGGGAAGTATCATTTCGAAAAGCACAGGCATTAGGCGATGATATTAGAGAACTAGAATCGATTGATGTATTAGCTTCTTATCGACAGTCTAAAGTTAAAATAAGAAGTCAGAAAAGGATGAAACGGTATAATCAGCTGATGCGTTGCGCTGCATTTTTGTCTGTACCTCTGTTGTTAGCTTCTTTGCTTTTCGGATATTTATATTTTGTAGAACCGGAAGAAGAGATAAGATATGCAGAAGTGACTTCTACAATGGGAACAGTGACACGTTATGAACTTCCGGATCATACTGTGGTATGGTTAAATTCCGGTACTACGTTACGTTATCCTACTATGTTCAAAAAAGATAATCGCAGTGTAGAACTGAGAGGAGAAGCCTATTTTGAAGTGGAAGCAGACCATAAACGTCCGTTTTGGGTTTATACGCCGAATGGCCTGAGGATATATGTTTATGGTACTAAATTCAACGTTGCAGCTTATGATGATGATGGTTATATAGAGACAGTGTTGGAAAAGGGTATGGTAAATGTCGTTACTCCCAATCATGAGACAATTATTTTAACTCCCGGTGACCAATTGCTATATGACAAACATACTTCGCGAATAGAGAAGGAGAAAGTTGATGTTTATGGAAAGGTGGCATGGAAAGAGGGGAAAATGATTTTCAGAAATGCTTCGTTGGAAGAAATATTAAAACGGCTGGAACGTCATTTTAATGTGGATATCGAATTCAATAATCATTCGGGAAAGACATATAATTATAGGGCTACCTTCCGAAATGAAACGTTGACACAGATATTGGACTATCTGGCAAAGTCGGCAAATCTGAAGTGGAAAATCCAAACGCCGGAACAGCAAGAGGATGATACACTTACGAAGACCAAAATAATAGTAAATTTATATTAGTAAATAACCTTTAAAAAAGACTATGTATGACGACACAGAATAGAGAATAAAAAAAGGAAGAAAGCTGCTGTCAACAGCTATCTTCCCCTCGTTTTTCAAGATTCACGGTACAGGGTCTCGCAAACGCTAACCGGAATCAAAACCTTAGTTCATTTAGTAATAAACTTTAGTCAGCTACAAATGTATGAAAAAAAATCATTCATTTATTGCATTATGCTTTAAATATGCTTTAAATCTAAAACTTCCTTTAGTTATGAGGATTAGTCTAACATTGCTTTTTGCAGTCGTATTGCAACTTTCTGCAGCAAATGGCTATGCCCAACGCATACGGGGTACCATTTCAATGAACAATGTATCTGTAGAACAGGTATTGAATAAGATAGAGGAAAGTTCGGATTATGTGTTCCTTTATAATGATAAGGCGATTCAGAAGGACCGCATTGTTTCAGTGAATAATAATTCCGGCAAGATACAGGACATTCTGGATGAAATATTCCGGGGTACTTCTATATCTTATACGGTGGTGGATAAACAAATTATTCTTTCCACGAAACCTTTCGTGCAGAAAACAATGGAAGATGCGACTATTCTGGTAAAAGGTATAGTAAAGGATGTGAATGGCGAACCTCTTATTGGAGTAAATGTAAAGGTAAAAGGTTCAAATATCGGTACAATTACAGATATTGACGGTAATTTTACGATTAGGACAAAGAAAGGGGATGTCCTCGAATTTTCTTATGTGGGATATACGGTTCAAAATGTAACAATTACGGGAAATGCGACTTTGAATATTGTACTTCAAGAAGACAATGCAGTGCTTGACGAAGTCGTTGTCACTGCATTGGGTATCAAGCGTTCGGACAAGGCGTTGAGTTATAATGTGCAGAAATTGGGCGATGCACAATTTATGTCTGTCAAGGAAGCCAGTGTGCCGAATGCGTTGAACGGTAAGGTGGCAGGTGTCACAATTAGCCAAGGGGCTTCCGGTATCGGTGGGTCCACAAAGGTGGTGATGCGTGGTAGCAAGTCTGTAAACGCGGAAGGAAACAATAATGCATTGTATGTGTTGGACGGTATACCGCTTCCCGACCTTTTCCCGCGGAGAGGGGCTACCTCTAATGCACAGTATGGAGGAGTGGACGAAGGTGACGGTATCTCCAATATCAATATGGAGGATATTGCGGAAGTGACTGTGTTGACAGGACCTTCGGCAGCTGCTCTTTATGGTGGTCAGGCTGCGAATGGAGTAATCATGTTGACCTCCAAACAAGGAGGACTGAAAGACGGAAAGCCTCGTATTTCATTCTCCCATTATTCCGATTTCTACCGACCGCTTCTTTTGCCGAAGTTGCAAAATACGTACGGAAGTCGTACGGATGAATTTTCCAGTTGGGGACCGAAGCTGGAGACTCCTGCGAATTATGATCCGGCAGATTTCTTTGACACAGGCATGAGTTTCTCTAACAGCATCGGGGCACAGTTGGGAACGGAGAATCATAAATCTTATATTTCTCTTTCTTCTTATAATGCCCGTGGGGTAGTTCATAATAATAATCTTGACCGCTACAACGTTTCCTATAATGGTACATATACCATTACGGAAAAACTTTCTTTGGGAGCTACTTTTATGTATACGAACAAGAAAGCGCAGAATATGCTTTCGCAAGGTGACTATTATAATCCGATTGTACCGATTTATCTGTTTCCTCGCGGTGATAATATAGATAAGTATAAATCATATGAACGTTACAGTGCAGACAGAGGATTCCCGGTTCAATTCTGGCCCTATGGCGACCAAAAGAGAAGTATCCAAAATCCGTATTGGATTACGCACCGTAATTTCAATATAAACCATAACGAGCGTTTTATTATTGGTGGAAGTTTGAAATATACGTTCAATGAATGGTTTAACATCAGTGCCCGTTTCCGTACGGACCGCGATAACAAGAAGAATGAAATCAAAAATTATGCTTCTACATTGCTGTTGCTGGCTTCCAGTTCGGATAAAGGCTCATATTTGTTGGCAACGGAAAAGAATATACAGGATTATGGAGATGTGATTGCCAATTTCCAGAAAACGGTATCGGACTGGGGATTTGTAGTCAATGCGGGTGCCAGCTTTAAGAATGCATCATTCGATTATACTGCCAACTCTAATAAACTGGAGTTTGGAGCGCCTCTTGCTAGCGTAGCCAATAAGTTTACATTGAACAACCTGACTCCGGAACCCCAATATCAGGAAGGTAAAAAGATGAAGTCGCAAGCTGTATTCTTCAGTGCTTCTGTGGATTGGAAAAGAAAAGTATTCTTGGATGTAACAGGACGTAACGAATGGACTTCGTTGCTTGCCAATACCAAAAACAAGAGTTTCTTCTATCCGTCGGTAGGTATGTCTTTTGTGTTGACAGAGTTCTTCAAAGTGCCGGAGAAAATATTGACGTTCTCCAAACTTCGTCTGTCGTATGCTAAGGTAGGAAATGTGCCGATGTCACTTGCCGGAATCACTATTCCGTCTTATCCGATTAGTCCGGGCGGTGGTGTAAGCATCAATCCCGACCTGCCTATCGACAATTTGAAATTTGAAAAGACACAGTCGTTTGAAATTGGTCTGAATGCCCGCTTCCTGAATAACAAGTTGGGATTAGACATAACATATTATAACGCTAACACCTACGACCAGTTGTTCAAGTTCAGAGCACCGGAAAGCAGCGGTTATGCCAACTTCTATGTGAATGCCGGTAAAGTAAACAATAAAGGTCTTGAGGCTTCCATTGATGCGGATTTGACATTCGGAGATTTCAATTATTCACCGAAACTTACGGTTACCTACAATAAAAACAAGATCGTGGAATTGGTGAGGAATATACCTAATCCGTTCACCGGAGCCGATATGAATGTTTCGCATTTCGACATGGGAGGGCTTTCTTATTCATTCCGCAACTATATAGATGAGGGCGGTTCTATCGGTGATATATATGTCAATTCAGTGAAGAAAGATGGAAACGGATATGTGTATGTGAATCCGAATACCTTGAGCATGATGGTGGACAATGAAAATCTGATATATGCAGGAAATACTAATCCGGATTGTTCGCTCGGATTTAACAATACGTTCAGCTATAAAGGTTTTACACTCTCATTTCTGATTGATGCCCGGATTGGCGGAAAAGTGGTTTCTGCCACACAAGCTGTTCTGGACTCTTTCGGTGCATCCGAACAGAGTGCGAAGGCACGTGACAATGGTGGTGTGCTTGTAAACGGAGTGCTGATGGATGCGGAAACTTACTATACTCAAATGGGAGCAGGTACAGGTGTATTGTCCAATTATGTATATGATGCTACCAATATACGTTTGAGAGAAGCTTCGCTTTCTTATCGTTTTAAACCTTTGTTTAAGAACTTTGTGAAAGATTTGACTCTGTCCGTGACCGGGCGTAATTTGTTTATGATTTACAATAAGGCTCCTTTCGACCCGCAGCTGACTTCCTCAGTGGGTACTTTCTATCAAGGTATAGATTACTTCATGATGCCGAGTCTAAGAAGCTTCGGTGTGAGTCTTAAATTTACATTATAATTAAATTAACAAACAGATGAAAATGATACTAAATAATAGATATTTCGGCAAAAGTCTGCTTCTGGTTTCTGCTTGTTCTTTGTGGATGTTAGGAGCTTGTACAGGAGATTTCATGGAGACAAATACCGATCCCAATGCTGTTACGGAAGAAGAGTTGGGATATGACAACTTGGGTACGGGCTCGATGATAACGCAGATGCAGTATCAAATGTATCCGTGCATTACAAAAGACCAAAATATAGATGTCAATAACTATCAGAAAATGTTCAGCCTTGCCGGAGACATTTTTTCCGGGCATCAGGGAGCTTCCAATATGTTTGACAGTAACGGAAGAAATAATACGACGTATGATATGTATCCCGACTGGTGTGCGGCAGCTTATACTGTGGCTTATCAGAATTATATGACTCCTTGGTATACCCTTTACACCAAAAGGAATATCAATCCTTCCACATTTGCAGTGGGACAGATTTTGAAAGTTTTCGGTATGCACCGCATCACGGATATGTATGGTCCGATTCCTTATAAAGATTTCGCACCAGCTTCCGATGTTCCGTTCACTTCACAGCAAGTCATTTATGAACAGTTTTTTAGCGAACTGGATGAAGCAATTGGGATATTGAAAGAATTCATCAAAGATAATCCCGGTGCCAAACCATTGGTAAGTTATGATAAGATTTATGGCGGGGATTTTGAAAAGTGGGTAAAATTTGCCAATTCTTTAAAGTTGCGCCTGGCTCTTCGTATCGTGTATGTAGACGCAAAGATGGCTCAACAGAGAGCTGAGGAAGCGATAAGAGAGGGTGTGTTTATTGATAATGAGGATAATGCCATGTTAAAAGTGGATGGTTCTGCAACGGTCAATCCTTTGTATATGATTTGTTACACTTACAATGACAGTCGTTTGGGAGCAACTATGGAGGGTTACTTGAAAGGGTATGAAGATCCTCGTCTGGATATTTGGTTTGCTAAATCAGAAGTTTCCGGATTTAAAGAATATAATGGAATCAGATGCGGCAGTATGTTCAATGGAAATGATTATAAGATATTTTCTAATCTGAATGTCTCTTCAAGTACCCCTATCCAGTTTATGAACGCTGCGGAAGTCTATTTTCTACGTGCGGAAGCTGCTTTGCGTGGATGGAATGCGGGGGGAGACGCAGAGACATTGTATGAAAATGGGATTGCGACTGCTTTCTCCCAACCGTTGGGGGCTACTCAAGCAAAAGCAGGAGATGCAAGTGCGTACATGAAACGGACCACTTTACCGAAAGGTTATGTTGACCCCAAGAATTCCAGTTATAGCGACAGTAGTACGGGACAAGTGTCTGTGAACTGGGCAGATGCTACTGATTTTGATGAAAAGCTGGAGAAAATTATAACTCAAAAGTGGATTGCTCTGTTCCCCGACGGACAAGAAGCATGGAGCGAGTTCAGAAGAACAGGATGTCCGAGAGTGATCCGGGTGGCTAGGAACAATAGTGGCGGGCGCATCGACACTAAAAAACAAGTGGCAAGATTGCCTTATCCTACCAACTTGTCGAAAGACTATCCCGATTTATACCAGGAAGCAGTGAATAATTCCGAATTGTTGGATGGCGCAGACAATGGCGGTACGAAACTTTGGTGGGATAAAAGAAGTGATAAACCTTATCAGAATTAAAAAATAGTGTGTAATCTTAATAGTTTTATATTGATATGAAAAACGATCGGATAATAAAAATTCTGTGTTGCATATTTATGGTGACTCAGATTATCGGATGTAGTGACTGGATAGAAGCTGAACCGACTATTTTGCCGGAAATGAAATATAAGGAATTGACACCGGAAGAAGAAGCTGCATTGATTGCTTACAAGAATTCGGATCATAAGATATTTTTTGCATGGATGAATTATAGTCCCGCTACTTCTTCTATGCAGACCCGGTTAAGAGGTATTCCTGACAGCCTTGACATCGTCTCATTCTTTACCGGATATGTGAATAATAAACAGAATCGGGAAGATGTGAAATTCCTTCAGGAACGGAGAGGTACCAAAGTATTGTTGACAATGTGGCCGGATAAATATTTTGCTACGACTGGAGAAGGGAGAGAGGACTTGGATTCGATGATAGTATATGCTGAGAATCTGGTTGATTCTATTTATACATGGGGATTGGACGGATTTGATTTGGATTATGAACCAAGTTTCGGTGGAGATAGTTATACCACAGAAATGATGCGTACTTTCATTGATGTAATGAGTAAATATTTGGGACCTAAGTGTGATGAGCAATATAAAGTGAATGGTAAACATAAATTGTTGGTTGTTGACGGACAGTGGAATGACGCTGAATATGCAGACCGTTTTGATTATTTTATCGGTCAGGCATATAATGCCAGTTCCGAAACTTCACTGAATAACAGATGTCAGGATGGATGGGAAGATTATGGAAAAGGATTTCCGAATGAAAAGAGGATCTTTTGTGAATGGGTGAGTCAGGTTGGCAATGCATTTGGACAAGGTGGGGTGAATTATAGATATAACAATGAATATATTCCAAGTTTATGGGGAATGGCTCATTATGCTGCTGAAAGTCCGAAGAACGTGGCAGGTTGTGGTGCGTATGTGTTGCAGTTTGGATATGCTGAAGGAAACCATTTGAATTTGCCTGTGCCACCTAATAATTACTATTATGCACGCCAGGCGATTCAGATTATGAATCCTGCTGGTAAAACAGTGGAAGATGAATCTGATGAAGTAGAGGATGAAGTTGAAGAATAACAATTATAAAGTTGTAAAGAAATGAAGAATTTATTCACAAAAAATAGATTGGCTGTTGCGTGCCTTTCATGCCTTGCCTTTATAGGAACGGCCTGCAATGAAAGCATAGATGTGGAAGCTGTGTATATCACCGCTGCTGAAAAAACTCCTATAACGACTTTTTCTGCAACGAATAATAACGATGAACTAGGAATAACAATTTCCAGTTCGTTGATTGCAAATTCAAATATAGAAGGTGAATTGATGATTGACAATTCGTTGGTGGAACGCTATAATAGTGATCATGGAGAGTCTTACAAGACTCTGCCGGAAGGTGCTTGTGTGTTGTCGAGCAGTTCTGTGTTGGTAGAAAGCGGCAAATATCGTTCCGAAGCGGTGAAACTAGTGGTAAAGGACATAGATGCCATACAGAAAGGCGTTAATTTCTTGTTACCTGTAAAATTGGTTAGTAAAAATAAGGATTATCCTAGTTTGCCGGGAAGTGATGTTTTATATGTCATAGTCAACAGGAAGTTACTTGTGAATGTTCCTAAGCTGAATGGACAGAATTATTTTAAGATAAACTTTAAGGATAATGATGTCAGCAGATTCCAGAATATGAGCGCATTTACTATCGAAACAAGAGTAAGTTTATGGGAATTCCCTAAATACTATGGTGGTAATCTAATGAGTATTATAGGTTTTCCTGTTGGAGAGAATGCAGAGAAAGGTACATGGATTTTTGTAGATGGAACTCCAGACCGTGTGGGAGGTGAAGGTGATGTGCCTGTCTTTATGTTTGCAACGAAAGGGTGGTCTGTGTATGCTGGTAAGTTGGGATATACACTCGAAAAGAATGCTTGGTATCATGTAGCCGGAGTATTTGAAAATAATACCCTGTCTTTGTACATTGATGGAATTTTGTTTGTACAAGCGGAATATGCAAATCCGATTTCATTGTCAGATAAGTTCTACATTGGAGCTGCACCGGGAGTGCAAAACGGTTTCTATTTGAAAGGTTCTGTGAGCGAAGCACGTTTTTGGACAAGGGCATTGTCTGCTTCCGAATTGAAGAATCCGCTTCATCGTTGTTTTGTAGAAGTTGACAGTGAAGGGTTGGAAGGCTACTGGAAGCTGGATGATATGAGTGACGAGTGTAAAGATTATACCGGACATGGTCATACTGCTGTAAAACAAGGAAGTGGCGCTATAGAATGGATGACTGAAGTACCTTGTCCTTGATTCTTCTAGTTTATTTGTAAGTTTGACTTAAATAAGAAACCGTGTTCAAAAGATTCTGAACACGGTTTCTTTATTTTAGATTCCTTTATTGTTTACTGGTAAATTTGTTTTTATTATTGCTATTATTTGTTTTTTTGTGCAAAAGCTTCTACTTTTGGCTTCCATAAAAAATGATAATAACCGAAAATCTCTGATGACACATATTGGTGAACAAGAAAAGAAGAAGAAATTCGAGCAATTTTTCATTCTTACTTTTCCGAAGGTAAAAGCTTTTGCATGGAAGATTTTGCGTTCGGAAGAAGATGCTGAAGATATTGCCCAGGATATATTTGTCAAACTGTGGGATAATCCGGAAATCTGGGAAAACAAAGAAACATGGGATAGTTATATCTATACGATGGCTCGTAATCAGATCTATAACTTTTTGAAGCATCAGTCCGTAGAACTTAGTTATCAGGAGAAGCTGTTGCAGGAAGATTCTCCCTCTTTTGAATTTGACATATACGACAAGCTTTATGCAAAGGAACTGCAACTTCTGATAAAACTTACTTTAGATAATATGCCGGAGCAACGTAGAAAGGTTTTCTCTATGAGCCGGCAAGACGGAATGAGTAATCAGGAAATTGCTGATAGACTGCAACTTTCTATTCGTACAGTGGAGCGCCACATTTATCTTGCACTACAAGAATTAAAAAAAGTCATCTTAATTGCATTTTTTTTCTATTTCAGTTGAGTAGTCCGTTTTAGCAAGTTGTCTATATTATATAAGGCAAATCTAAAATGAAGAATTATATTCAAAAAATTATCAATGTATTCACTGCTTCCGAGCATAGTGGGAATGTAACCAAAGAAGTACATCAATGGTTATTGGATGAAGAACATGCTGACGAAAAAGATGCTGCATTGAATACATTATGGAACGAAACAGAAGGAAAAGTTGATGCAGGCACATGGACTTCTTTAGAGAATGTATATCATAAAGTCGGAGTATCTGCCGGCACTAAAAAGCAATATCGGTTGTTTCCCTGGAAATATGCGGCAGCAGTCGCTGTGTTTGTTGTATCAGTGTCCGGTACATTTTGGTTAACAAAGAATACGTTTAAAGAGAAAACGGTTGCAATGATCGAACAATATATTCCTGATGGAAAAACACATGAGTTTGAATTACCGGATGGTAGTCGGGTATATGTGAATTCTGGTACATTATTGCTTTATCCGGATGCGTTTAAAGGGGATACCCGTACTGTTTATCTGATAGGTGAAGCTGATTTCAAGGTTAAGAAGAATCCGGATAAGCCCTTTATTGTGCGATCTGCAAATATGTCTGTTACGGCTTTGGGTACTGAATTTAATGTGTCAGCTTATCCTGAAGATCCGGAGATGGTTGCTACTTTGATTCAGGGTAAGGTAAAAGTCGGCTATGAACAGTCGGATAATTCTTATATTTTGAGGCCAGGACAGCAGGTCGTTTATAATCGAAAGACAGCTCAAAGTAAAGTAGCAGATGCGAATTTGGAAGATGTAACTGCTTGGCAAAGAGGACAGATTATATTTCGTGGGAGTACTATGGAAGAAATCTTGTTGACTTTGGAAAGGCGCTTTGATATTACTTTCCAATATAATACGAATTTGTTTACTAACGATGAATATAATTTTAGCTTTAGCAAGAATACAGATATTGGAGAAGTGATGGAAGTGATAAAAGAAGTAACAGGAAAGTTCACTTACAAAATAGATAAGAATATTTGCTACATGAAAACAGTAGAATAGAATAAAAAACTTGATTGTTTAACCTTAAAAAATATCATTATGTAAAAAAGTATCCGGAAATAGGATGCCGCCTAGTTCCGGATATGAAATAAGTTTTTTAGTATTAAAAAGTAAAATACTTAACTTTTGATGGAATTAATATTATGAGTTTAACACTAAAAACGCTACGAAGATATGAATTTATATCTAAAAACAGCTAAAAGTACACTAATTATTTGCTGCTTGTTTATACTACAAACAGCAGTATTTGCCCAAAGTAATATTCGTATTACTATAAAAAATGCAGAAATCACTTTGCAGAATGCACTAATCGAAGTTGAAAAACAATCCAAATTATCTGTTGCTTATAATCAGTCTCAACTTTCAGATAAGCGACAATTATCCTTGAATATTGTCAATCAACCACTAGAAGCCGCTCTAAATACAATTTTGAAAGGAACCGGATTTTCTTATAAATTGACTGATAAGTACATCATGATTGTTCCTGAGAAAAAGGAAACGAACTCTCAGACTACAAAGACTGTAAAAGGAAAAATTGTTGATGAGAAGGGAGAACCTTTGATTGGCGTGAATGTAGCAGTGGATGGTACTAATACTGGTACCATCACCGATTTGGATGGAAATTTCTCTATGTCAGTTTTGGCTAATTCTACTTTGAAAGTATCTTATATTGGATATGCCACTCAGTTAATAGCCGTTTCCGGAAAGGATTTTTATAGTATAACCATGCGTCCGGATAATGAAGTGTTGGATGAGGTGGTCGTTACTGCTTTGGGTATCAAACGCGAAGTAAAATCATTGACCTATAATGTACAAGAAATGAAAGCTGCCGATCTTACTACTGTAAAGGATGCTAGCTTCATGAATAGCCTGGCAGGTAAGATTGCCGGTGTGACTATTAATCAAAGTGCGTCCGGTATTGGTGGTTCCACCCGTGTTGTGATGCGTGGTTTGAAATCTATAACGAATGACAACAATGCTTTATATGTAATCGACGGTATTCCTATGGCTTCTATGCGTTCTAATCAGGAAAAAAGCTTTTATGAGAATGCCGATGGAGGAGATAGTGATGGGATTTCCAGTATAAATCCGGATGATATCGAGTCAATGTCCGTATTGACGGGTGCGGCGGCTGCAGCTCTTTATGGTTCGCAGGGTGCCAATGGTGTTGTGCTGATTACAACAAAAAAAGGAGAAGAAGGGAAATTGAGAATTAATTACTCCAACGATACTCAGTTTATGAGTCCGTTGGTAATGCCTGAATTTCAAACAACTTATGGATCGGTGGAAGGTGAATTTGCCAGTTGGGGAGCTAAAAAGGATGCCACATGGGAACCTAAAGATTTCTTTCAAACAGGGTTCACAGAAACGAACTCGTTAGGTTTGTCCGCAGGTAATGACCGCAATCAGACTTATTTTTCAGCAGCATCGACTAATGCGCGCGGTATTATACCTAATAATACTTATAACCGGTATAATTTTACCTTGCGTAATACCACTGAATTAATAAAAGATAAATTGACATTGGACATGAGTGCTTCTTATGTGATCACCAATGACAATAATATGATGTCTCAGGGGCAGTACCATAATCCTCTTGTGGCGTTATACCTTATGCCCAGAGGGGATGATTTGAATAAGTATAAAGTATATGAACGTTATAATAGTGAGAAATATTATGATGTGCAATACTGGCCTTATGGTAATCAGGGAATGGCAATCGAAAATCCGTATTGGATTGTAAATCGTGAGAATATGAGTAATCATAAATCACGTTATATGTTCTCGGCAAATTTGAATTATAAGGTGTTTGACTGGATGAATGTTGTTGGCCGTATGCGTATAGATAATAGCAATGACACCTATGAACGTAAAATTGCGGCCTCTTCCGACCAATTGTTTGCATCAGAGTATGGTAATTATATGAATATGAAGTCGGGATATAAAAATACCTACGGTGATGTTATGGCCCAAGTTAACAAGCGTTGGGAGAATTGGGGAATTACAGCAAACCTAGGTGCCAGTTTCAATCATCAAACCTATGAAATGACGAATTATGAAGGGCATCTGGCGAGTGTTCCTAACTTTTTCTCTTTTAACAATATAAGTAAGAATGGTGCAAATACTAAGGCCGAACAGGGCGGATATATAGATAATAATCAGGCCGTGTTTGCAACTTTCCAATTAGGATATAAGAGTTGGGCATATCTGGATTTGACTGCCCGTAATGACTGGTTCTCTACTCTCGCTAATACTGATAATGAGAGAAGCGGGTTCTTTTATCCGTCGGTAGGGGTATCGGCAGTTGTTAGTGAGATTGTTGATTTGTCAAAAGCATATATCTCCTTTTTAAAAGTCAGAGCTTCATATAGTGAAGTTGGTAATCCTCCGATGCGACAGATTACGATGCCTACATATACTATAAAAGATGGTGTTGTCAATACCTCTTCAAGATTATTGAATCCTGACCTGAAACCTGAACGTACAAAATCGGTAGAGGTAGGTATGAACCTGAAAATGTTTCAGAATTTGCTGAATATTGATCTTACCTATTATAATAGTAATACCTACAACCAGTTTATTAATTATACCATGCCGCCAAGTACAGGTTACAGTGATTATATGCTGAATGGCGGTAAGGTAAACAACTGGGGGATTGAGGCTCGTTTGGGTATCAATACCAATCTTGGGCCTGTGAAATGGAATTCAAATCTGACTTTCACAATGAATCGTAATAAGGTTGTCTATCTGTTGCCTGGTGGTGCTACCAACCCAATTACAGGAGAACCTATTTCCATTACAGAAATAGAGCCTTTCAATCCTCAAGGAAGCTATAAGATGATAGTGAAAGAGGGAGGTACTTTGAGTGATATTTATGTGACAGGGTTGAAGATGGACTATTTGGGCAATATCAAAGTTGACGCGAATACCGGTGCTATTGAAGCTGATCCGAACACCTGGATAAAAGCCGGTAGTGCGGCACCCCGATTCAATTGGGGATGGAACAACAGTTTTAGTTGGAAAGGAATTAATCTTAGTTTCTTGATTGATGCTCGTATCGGTGGAGTAGGTGTTTCGGCTACACAAGCTAAGATGGATTATTATGGAACTTCTAAAACATCGGCTATAGCACGTGATAATGGTGGAGTAAACCTTAATAGCGGTCGGGTGACTGCAAAAGATTATTATAATGTGCTCGGTAATGGTTCGACCGGAGTCCTGTCAAACTACGTCTATAGTATGACGAATGTACGGCTTAGAGAAGCGACTTTAGGATATACTTTCCCGACAAAATGGTTTGGTAACCAGATACAAAATCTGACAGTGTCGCTCATTGGCAAAAATCTATTCATGTTCCACAATAAGGCACCTTTTGATCCGGAGTTATCTGCTTCTACGGGTACATATTATCAAGGGTTTGATTATTTTATGCAACCAAGTGTACGTAGCATTGGGTTTAGTGTGAAATTCCAATATTAATTAACCAGAAAGGAATAATACAATGAAAAGATTAGGAAAAATAAGACGTATAGTATGTACATTGGGAGTAGCTATGATGATTACTTCATGTACTGATAATTATAAAGAATGGAATACCAACCCTACTGAAGTTCCTGAAGACATGTTAGTCGGATTGATGAAAATCGGTAACTTCTTTCCTGCTATGCAGATGGACGTAATACCTACCAGTGATGTCGATGCTAATCAGTTTCAACGTGCTCAAAATTTGTGTGGGGATATGCATTCCGGTTATATGACTCCGATCGGTACGTGGGGGACGAGCTCTGCAGTTCATTATAATTTGCGATATGACAAATGGAATGATGTTGCTTTTGAAGTGGCATTTACTAATGTGATGCCGGCCTGGAAACAGATCCGGGATAATGGCAAGGAGGAATTCCCGGAGGCTTATGCGGTTGCGCAGATATTGAAGGTGGCAACTATGCATCGAGTAACAGATATATACGGACCTTTGCCTTATTTGCAATATGGTCACGGGGGATTAGAAACTCCTTATGATTCGCAGGAAGATATCTATAAATCTTTTTTTATAGACTTGGATGAAGCAATAGCAGAGTTGCAGAATTATATTGCTATCCATCCGGGAAGTAAACCTTTAAATAAATATGACCTGGTATATGGTGGTGATTTTACTAAATGGTTGAAGTTCGCAAATTCCTTAAAACTACGTTTGGCTATGCGCACATATTATGTGAATGGATTTGAGGTGAATGGAAAAACTTCACGGAAATTAGCCGAAGAAGCAGTAAAAGACGGAGTTATTACAGAAAATGCTGAAAATGCTTTGTTGCAATCCGGAAACGGAATCTCGGTATTCCATCCGTTGAAAATTTGTTGGGACAATTATTCGGATGTACGTATGGGAGCTGATATTGAGTCTATAATGAAGGGATATAACGATCCCCGTCTTTCTAAATATTTTCAGGAATCAGAATATGGAGACGCCAGTGATAAATTTCATGGTGCCCGGTTGGGAGTCAATGTTACGGACAAGAAAAATTATGTCAAGTTGTCTTCTCCGAATATATTTGCCGAAAGCCCCGTTCAATGGATGTGTGCAGCGGAAATTTATTTTTTGCGTGCAGAAGGAAAACTCCATGGCTGGAATATGGGTGGTGAAGTTGAAGAACTGTATAAGGCAGGTATCACGAAATCTTTTGAACAATGGGGAGTTGCTTTAGGTGATTATTTGACAAGAGGTGATACGTATAAACCTGTACGGTTTACTGCGCCATCGGGAACATTGGGTAGTGTGGCCGCAGCATCAACGATTACCATTGCATGGAATGAAAATGATGTGGCGGATAAGAAGCTGGAACGTATTATTACGCAAAAGTGGATTGCCATGTTTCCGGAAGGACAAGAAGCTTGGAGTGAATATCGTCGCACCGGTTATCCCAAGTTGTTTGATTTGTATGGTACGAATGCTAGTGCAGGGCAGGTAGATAAGTCCGGTCCCCGTCGTATTCCATTCCCATCTACAGAGTATGATACAAATACAACGGAGGTCAATAAAGCCGTGACTGATTTTCTTGGTGGTAATGACTATGGAAATGTAAAGTTGTGGTGGGATAAGAAATAATTAATCACGTATTTAATTTTATTATTATGAATAAAATAATTAATAGAATCTTTTGTTTTTTCGTATTGGCTATAATTATAATAGCATGTGATACAGAAATAGAAAATATTCCACTTCAAAAGCCTGTAGTGCGCGATGCTCAATATTACGAAAATTTGAGAGCTTATAAAAAGTCCAAACATCAGTTGGCTTTTGGATGGTTCGGAGGTTGGAAAGCAACCGGAACGTCTCCGGTAAAATATTTGCGTAACTTGCCCGATAGTGTAGATGTGGTATCTATTTGGGGAACTTGGCATAGTTTGACCCCTGCACAGATTGAAGACTTGAAATATGTGCAAGAAGTATACGGTACCAAGGTGACATTTACTATCTTTTCCCATAATATGGCTAACTTTCCCGGTAACTTTGAAAATGTAGCGGAAAATATTCCAGCCGTAGCAAAGGCTGTGGCTGACAGTGTTTTCAAATATGGATATGATGGGGTTGACTTTGACCATGAGTGTAGTGGAAGTGATTTATTCAATAAGGCAGTGAATATGACTACTCTATTGAGAGAAATGCGTGCTAATCTGGGAGAAGACAAGCTTATTTGTGTAGATGGATTCATTGAAAAAATCACAGAAGAAGGATGGCAATATGCTGATTATGCAGTTGCGCAGGCATATGGTACTTCCAGACCGTCCTCACTGCAAAGTAGGTTTAATACAGTGAGTAAATATATTGCTCCGGAGCGCTTTATAGCTACGGAAAATTTTGAAAGTTATTGGTCAACGGGAGGAGTTGACTACGCTGATCCGGAACTGGGCACTATTCCTTCTTTGATTGGAATGGCACGTTGGCAGCCGGAAAATATAACGGAAAATCAACATAAAGGAGGAGTGGGAAGTTATCATATGGAATATGAGTACAACCATACGGATATTGAATATAAATATCTTCGTGAAGCTATTCAGATAATGAATCCTGCAAAGAAATAATGTCTAAAAAGAAAAAAGATATGAAGGTAAAATACATATTATTGACTATATTTTGGGTAGGCATCCTGTCAGCCTGTACAAATGCGGAAACATTTAAAGATGTTTTATACTTTACCGGTACGGAAGATTCTCCTGCTGTTAAGTATACTATAGATGGACCGACTGAAATCGGAGTGACGGTTTCAGCTTCTTGCCAGACTATGAGTGATCAATCTATAAGAATCAAAGTAGATCCGGATAAATTGGAAGGCTATAACGCGCTGTACGGGAAAAAATATAAAATTGTCCCGACCGAGGATTATATGTTATCCAATAATGAGATTATGTTGAAAGCTGGTGGGAACATTTCAGAACAATTAATCTTTTCTTTATTGAGGACTACAAATTTAGAAGAGGGAGTCACTTATTGTGTACCTTTGACTATCACGGATGTAACTGGAGATATGCCTGTTTTAGAGTCTTCCCGGACAATGTTTCTTGTATTGAATCAGGTGATGATTGTCAATGCCGCTACTCTTTCTCGCACTAATATGCAACTTCCTTTTGAAAGTGAACCTTCATTGGCAAGTGTTCCGCAGGTGACAATGGAAGCAAGGGTTAAGGTTAATAAGTTTGCTACGGCTAGTCCCTATATTAGTACTGTAATAGGAGTAGAAGAGGAGTTCTTATTGCGATTTGGAGATGTTACTATTAAGCCGAATCAAATACAATTGGCAGGTGGCGGTTACCCCGTAACGGGAAAAACAGAATTTGAAGTTGACAAATGGTATCATCTTGCCGTTGTATTTGATGGTTCCAGTATTAAGCTTTATGTTAACGGTGAATTGGACGGACAAGTAGATGCGCCACGTGGACCTATTACTCTATGCGGAAATACCGATAAACGTAGATTCTGTATTGGTTCCTCGTTGAATTCCCGCTTTTTGGATGGCTCCATAAGTGAAGTCCGTGTATGGAAGAAAGCTCTGACGCAGAATGAGATTCAGAATAATATGTGTTATATTTCTCCGGATTATTATCAGGATATGATTGCTTATTGGAGATTTAATGAAGGAGAAGGTTCGGTAATCAAAGACTGGACTGGTAATGGCTGGGACATTAATAAGACTCTTAGTTGGACAGAAGGAGTACGTTGTCCCGAATAGAAAATCAACCAATCAATTAATAATTAGGCAAGTATGAAAAAACAATTACTATATTTAATGTTTGCTATGACTGCTATATGTGCGGCTTGTAGTGATGATGACGAAATCTATCAGGCGGAGGCGGTGAAGAATCCTGTTACTGGAGTTTCTGTTGAAAATGAATTAATGACCGAAGAAGGAGTTATTACGCTTGAGGGATTAGGAACTACCACCACCTTGCATGTGAGTGTTATTCCGGACAATGCTGGCAATTTGGAGGAATACTCTTTCAGATTTGGCTCGAGCAATGTGGAAGTTTTTACTGTAGATCGGGAAGGGGTAATTACGAGTGTTGCTTCAGGTGAGGCAGAACTGACTGTTACATTGGTGGATAACGCAAATGTGGTGAGGTTTCAGTCCAAATATAGAGTAGCTGTAGATTATGTGGTGAAGGTTGAGGAAATCATTGTGGCTGGTGGATTTGAGAGTTTGAGCCTGAAAGTAGGTGATACTTTCGATTTGAATGCTAATCTCACCGTATTACCGGATAATGCGGCTGATAAATCTGTCTCTTATAATTTGAAAGAAGGAAATGAAGTCATTTCATTGGATAATGGCATAATTGAAGCTCTTGGAACGGGTGTTGCGGTTATTGAGATAATAGCGAATGATGATAGCGGAGTTTCCAAAGAACTTACGATAGAGGTAAAAGATGCATCTGATATAGATGTGCATTTCAAATTCACAACGGCACAGTGCCAGTCTATGGAGGGTAATTTGGTGCTGATTCTTATGGATGAGCCTGGTAATATGGCAGCGATTTTAATCAAGCAGTCGGCTTTACTTCCAGGAGAATATTCTAAAGCTCAAATAGATGAGATTTCATATGTGAACTTAAAAGCGTCAGACCTTGGTAACAATAGAAACTTTGATACTGATAACCCAGGTTCGTTTACTATCCAGTATGATGAAACGACTCGGATTTATACTATTCAAGGGGCGCTTAATTTACCGGCGAGTCTCCCACATCCCGCAATTACTATGGGCTTTGAATATACTGGTTACATAAATATACGATAGATTGTATATAAGTAGGACTTTGCTCTCGTTACAGATATCCTGTAGCGAGGGCTGTTCCAAATAAGCAGAAGTTTTTTTGATAAAATAAAAATAATACAATGAATAAAATCTTTTCACTGACTGTGTTGGGGGTATTGGCTGCATACTCGAATGGAAAAGCTTGGGCGCAAAAGAATACAGAAAATGAACGTCCCAATATTCTTTTTATTCTAAGCGATGACCATACCTCTCAAGCATGGGGAATTTATGGAGGAATATTAGCCGATTATGTGCAAAATCCTAATATTCGCCGTTTAGCTTCCGAAGGAGTGGTGCTGGATAATTGTTTTTGTACAAATTCAATTTCTTCACCCAGTCGGGCTTCCATTCTTACAGGGGCATATAGCCATAAGAACGGAGTATATACATTAGCCGATTCATTGGATACTTCGTTGCCTACGATTGCGACAATATTGAAGCAGGCCGGATATCAGACCGCTTTGGTAGGCAAATGGCATTTGAAGTCACAGCCACAAGGATTTGATTATTATTCAATCTTTCACGATCAAGGTGTATATCGTGATCCCTTATTTATCAATAGTACTGATCCTTGGCCCGGTAATCGTAATTTTGGTGAGTGTATACAAGGTTTTTCGACAGATATTGTGGCAGATAAAGCAATTGAATGGATGAAAAACAGGGAGGATAAACAGCCGTTCCTGATGTGTTGCCATTTCAAGGCTACCCATGAACCGTATGATTATCCAATCAGAATGGAACATTTGTATGATGGGGTTGTTTTCCCTGAACCGGAGAACCTGATGGATTGGGGTCCCGAGACTAATGGAAGAGGTTTTGTCGGGCAAAAGTTAGAAGAAATAGGAAGACGGTGGGAATTAGCTTCTGCTGATCCTGACAAATGGTGGTGTCGTTATCCAGGATTGCCGTTTACTACTAAAGGGATGCAGCATGCAGCCGCCCGTAAAGCCATATATCAAAAATACATTAGAGATTATTTGCGTTGTGGAGCAACAGTAGACGATAATATAGGCAAACTGTTGTATGCCTTGGAGGATATGGGAATAGCCGATAATACAATTGTAGTATATGTTTCTGATCAAGGCTATTTCTTAGGAGAACATGGGTTCTTTGATAAGCGTATGTTTTATGAGGAAGCCGCCCGTATGCCTTTTGTTATTCGTTATCCTAAAAAACTTCCAGCTGGAAAGAGAGTGAAAGATTTAATCTTGAATATTGATTTTGCTCCCACTTTAGCCCAGTTTGCAGGAATAAACTCGTTCGAAGGAATGCAAGGACATAGTTTTGTCGATAATCTTTGTGGGCGGACACCGGAAAACTGGCGTAAGAGTTTTTACTATCGTTACTGGACACATCACACCATTCGTCCTGCACATATGGGAATCCGTAACGAACGTTATAAACTGATTTTTTACTATGGCGATCCATTGGATATGACAGACGGGCAGGAAGCTTCTACTAAACCAGTGTGGGATTTTTATGATTTACTGAAAGATGCGGAAGAAAATCATAATGTGTATAATGAGAAAGAATATGCTCCTGTCATTAAACAAATGAAAAAAGAAATGATCAAACTACGTATGGAAGTAGAAGATACAGATGGAAAATATCCACAAATGCAGAAGCTTTTTGACGAATCATTTTGATCCCGGAGAGAAGAAAAGAACACCAAAAGAGAGAATATTCCTTTAAGGGAAATATCCTCTCTTTCTCGCTTAAAAGCCTAAACCTTTTATCTTGATTACTTGCTATTATAAGCAGTCAACATCCAAACTAGTTTTTCCTGTTCTTTCAGATAATCACTCATCATGGAAACGGTCACTTCATCTCCGGCTTGAGAAGCGATAGACAGAATTTTACGTTCTTCACCGATCAGATAACTGATACTCTGAAGGATATTGTTCAGTGCCTGTTCGCCGTTGCTCACCTTATCTACTTCACTGATATTCGCCACTTTCAGATAATCGCTGAATTTGTTGGCAGGAGTACCGCCCAACATCAAGATACGTTCTGCAATTTCATCCACCTTTTCGGCAGTGTCATCGTACATTTTTTCGAATTGGCTGTGGAGAACAAAGAAATCATGTCCTTTGATATTCCAGTGGAAACCGCGGAGATTGGTGTAATACACTTGGAAGTCTGCTAATAGTTGTTGCAAAGATGCCACTACGTTGTTTGCTCCCGATTCGTTCAGTTTGATAAATTCTAAAGTTTTCATATTCTTTATTTTTAATGATTTATACTTGTTTTCTTTTTTTCTGTACTGCAAAGATAAGGCGGAAAATGCTTGTTGTCAAACTGAAAATTTCTATCTTTGCATAGATGAAATCTATAACTTAATATGATTTGATAGATGACGATACAACAATTAGAATATATACTAGCCGTAGATCAGTTCAGGCATTTCGCACGGGCAGCCGAATATTGCCGTGTGACGCAACCCACTTTGAGTGCCATGATTCAGAAGCTGGAAGATGAATTGGGAGTAAAATTGTTCGATAGAACGGTACAACCTGTTTGTCCGACCCCCATCGGGCAGAAAGTGATAAATCAGGCTCGTGTGATTCTAGCACAGGCGGCTCAAGTAAAAGAAATCATCAGTGAAGATAAGCAGTCATTATCAGGTGTGTTCCGTTTGGGAGTATTGCCAACTATCGCTCCTTATTTGCTTCCTCGCTTTTTCCCTCAACTGATGGAGAAATATCCCGAACTGGATATTCGTGTCACGGAAATGAAAACACAGGATATTCAGCAGGCTTTGCATGCCGGTGATTTGGATGCAGGGATTATTGCCAGTAAATTAGAAGACACATTCTTGACGGAAGAAACTCTTTTCTATGAGCAATTTTATGCTTATGTATCACGGAAAGAACCCTCATTCAAACATGACGTTATCCGCACTTCCGATATAACCGGTGAACATCTTTGGCTTTTGGACGAAGGACATTGTTTTCGTGACCAACTTGTCCGTTTCTGTCAGATGGAAGCGGTGAAGGTTAGTCAGATGGCTTATCGTTTGGGAAGCATGGAAACCTTTATGAGAATGGTAGAAAGTGGAAAAGGAATCACTTTTATTCCCGAACTGGCAGTAACTCAATTGACGGAAGAACAGCGACAATTAGTACGTCCGTTTGCTATCCCCCGACCGACGCGGCAGGTGGTGCTGGTGACAAATAGAGATTTCATTCGTCACAGTTTGCTATGTGTTCTGAAAGAGGAAATAAAAGCAGCGGTCCCCAAAGAAATGCTTACTTTGCAGTCCATACAATGTTTGCTATAATAAATAGGAGATTGAGAGGATTCCGGAGAAATTCATAGGAGTGAAGTCATAGCTCGATCCTTGCTTGATAAATGCGTTTACGATGTGCTCCATGTGGTAGAGGCAAATATGATATAAAAAAGTCCTTTGTTCATTTTATTGGCTTGTCTTTGCTTTCATTTTTGTATTAGTGGTGCTCGGCTCTACCGATTCGAAGAGGGGAGCGGGCAATCTGGCAGGACTTGCCACCGGTTTGACTCTTGTATTGGTACATATTGTATGTATTCCCATCACAGGGACTTCCCTTTATAAGAATAACTTCTTATATAAAGATAAAAGGGCGGCAGTTTCACAACTACCGCCCTCTTTTGCGTAATTAATATATTATATTAAAAAAGAGTGTGTTTTGCACATTTACATTAGATTTATAATCTTAGGGAAATTTTACTTCATAAGTTTTCGGTCCGCCATAGATCGTATTGACACGAATTCTTAATCCTTTTTTCCCTTCCATCCGGTCTTTAATCTTATCCAGTTTGAAAGATACATATCCTTCGCCTAAGCTTTGAGGATAATCACCTTCACTGTTATGACGGAATTCCAGATTGATATATTCGTCCTCCGCATTGTCCTCGTCAGTAGTGGGAGCAGACTCTTCTTTGTCGTTGATCACCAGATTCAGGAAATGTTTTTTATCTTCACTATGCGTTCCATAATATTGGAATTCAATCGTCAGATATTTATTATCCTTATTGATCCACATATAAGTCGTGTTGATCTTGTCATCTCCGACTTTTTCTTCGTCATTGTCATCTTCACCCATCGTGATGATGTCTTTAGTTAAGATTGGATTGATACCTCTCACCTGAATATTATGGTCGTATCCATTCACAGGCTCTTCCAGCTCGTTAAATATCACAAAAGCTCGTTGTCCTTCCACCCAATCTTTATTATTCCATCCTTGCGCATTACTGGGATACATCTTTTTCCCGTCATCCAAAGTGAAATAAAATTCCTTGCTATCCTGGCTAATCATATTGATGGTACTGATAACCAGAAGATCGGACGGGTTGTCATCGTTGTCCAAACATGACTGGAGAATCGGCATTGTAGTCATAATAGCAAAGATAAAGGCAATGAATTTCAATTTCTTCATATACTTACTTAGGTTTTAGATTATATAAAATGGTTCCTTTGTATTGTGAAAATGCAGTGGGATAGAAAATATTGCATTTGAATCTGTTAAAGAAACAAAAGTGATAAAAGAGTTGTTCTCTCTATGCAGTATTTCTATCTTTGCTGCATTTATAAGTTAAACACGTGTATAAGAGAATGGAAGAATTAGAGTTGTCGGAACAATGCAGGCTAGGCAATAACCAAGCTCGCAAAGAACTGTATGAGCAGTATGCGGGACGTCTGTTTGGCATCTGTCTTCGTTATACCGGCGACCGTGATACGGCCCAGGATCTGCTTCACGACGGTTTTTTAAAGATATTCGATTCCTTCGACAAGTTCACCTGGAGGGGTGAAGGCTCCCTGCGGGCTTGGATGGAAAGGGTGATGGTCAACACAACTTTGCAATATCTCCGGAAAAATGATGTAATCAATCAGTCGGCACCATTAGAAGAGTTGCCTGAAGAATATGAAGAACCGGACGCTTCTGATGTAGAAGCTATTCCACAGAAAGTGTTGATGCAGTTTATAGAAGAACTACCTGCCGGATATCGTACAGTGTTTAATCTTTATACATTCGAAGACAAATCGCATAAAGAAATCGCACAGGAATTAGGTATTAATGAAAAATCTTCGGCTTCGCAACTATTTCGTGCGAAGAGTGTATTGGCAAAAAGAGTAAAAGAATGGATAATGCATAATGGATAGATAGAGATGGAAGAGAAAGAATTGTGGATGAATAAGTTGAAGGAGAAGCTCGCGGATTATTCCGAGCCGGTGCCTGCTTCCGGTTGGGAACAACTGGAGAAAGAACTTATGCCTCCTGTGGAGAAGAAAATATATCCTTATCGAAAATGGATGATGGCTGCTGCGGCTGTTATATTGTTAGCTGTCGTTTCGTCAGTAAGTCTGTATTTTCTGGGGACACCGGCTGCGGATGAAATACGTCATATAAAAACTCCGGCATTGGCATCTACACCCGATGCGTTGCCGGGTGTGCAACAGCCGGATGTGCAGGGCACTTCCGTAGAACCTGTTTTGCGACCTGTGGCTCGTGAAGACCGTTTGGCGAAAATTGATAAGAATTTTACAGAACAGAAAACAAATGCAGAGCAATCTGCAATAGAAAATAACAACGAACCTGTAACAGGGAATGAAAATAATCCTGTGATTGAGGAAGACCAGACGCTCAAAGGCGAGACGGAGCAGACGAAAAATGGAGCCAAACAGGTAGACAGTGAAAATGTGGGTCAGGCTACGCAGTCACAGGATACCGAACGGTCGAACAACAGGCCGCGTCGCCCTTCCGGCAGAGACAAGCTGCATATTCCGGCAGAAAAAAGAGCATCTCAAAAAGGAACATGGTCCATGGGACTCTCGGTAGGAAATTCGGGCGGAGCATCCACAGAAGTCGGTGCCGGCTCTCATGCTTATATGTCTCGTGTGAGTATGCTTTCTGTTTCCAACGGTTTGATGGAGATACCTAACGATCAGACATTGGTTTTTGAAGATGGAGTGCCTTATCTGCGTCAGGCAAAACAAGTGGTTGACATTAAGCACCATCAGCCTATTTCTTTCGGATTGTCCGTCCGTAAAGGGCTGGCAAAAGGATTTTCTCTCGAAACGGGATTGACTTACACGTTGCTTTCTTCGGATGCGAAACTGGCGGGTGAAAATCAGCAGATAGAGCAAAAACTGCATTATGTCGGTATTCCGCTGCGTGCCAACTGGAATTTTCTTGATAAAAAATTCGTTACTCTCTACGTTTCCGGTGGAGGTATGGTAGAGAAATGTGTTTATGGAAAGCTCGGTTCCGAGAAAGAAACTGTGAAACCTCTGCAATTCTCGGTATCCGGTGCGGTAGGTGCACAGGTGAACGCAACGAAACGTCTGGGTATCTACGTAGAACCCGGTGTTGCTTATTTTTTCAATGACGGTTCGGATATGCAGACCATACGTAAAGAGAATCCGTTTAATTTCAATATACAGGCTGGTATCCGCCTGACTTATTAATGAGAACTACCTTACTGAACATAGTGACGGTATCCGTTCAAGATAGCGTCACTATCCTGATTAGATAGCGTCACTATCCTGACCGGATGGCGTCACTATCCTGATATTAGTATCTTTTTCCTCATAAAAATCGGATAATTGAGAAAATATTAATAATATTGTCACCTGTTAATGGTCTATGGTTGCATACCTTTGTTGCAAAATTCTAAGCTATGGTGAATTTTACAGATGAAAAACATTTATTAATTGATTTAAAAGACGGTTCTTTTCAAGCATTTGAAAGATTGTATAATATGTACAGCGGTAAACTGTACAATTTCATTATGCGGCTTTCTTCCGGCAATCAATATATGGCTGAAGAAGTAGTGCAATCCACTTTTATCCGTATATGGGAAGTGCGTGAGAAAGTCGATACCAACGCTTCGTTTATTTCTTTTCTTTGTACGATAGCTAAGAATTTACTGATGAATATGTATCAGCGTCAGACCGTTGAATATGTTTACAATGAATATCTGCTGAAAAGCGGACTAGACTGTGATTCGCAGACGGAAGATACTATTGATCTCCGTTTCTTAAACGATTATATCGACTCATTAGCAGAAGAATTGCCGGCACAGCGAAAGAAAATATTTATCCTCAGTAAGCGTCAGAACTATACGAATAAGGAAATAGCCGAAATGATGGGAATTTCTGAAAGTACAGTTGCTACACAATTATCTTTGGCGGTGAAGTTTATGCGTGAGCAGTTGATGAAGCATTATGATAAGGTAATTGCACTTCTGATCGCCTTTTTTGTTAATGAAATGTAATTGTAATACACGTTTTTGGATAGTAGATAGGATGAAAATGTATACTTGTAAATAAGTAGGAAAGAAGATGGATAAGATATATTATAAAGAACTGATTGAGAAGTATTTCGACGGAAATATAACGGATGCTGAAATAAAAGAGCTCTCCGATTGGATAAAGAACGAC
Organism: Bacteroides luhongzhouii; assembly: GCF_009193295.2. Lineage (NCBI taxonomy): Bacteria > Pseudomonadati > Bacteroidota > Bacteroidia > Bacteroidales > Bacteroidaceae > Bacteroides > Bacteroides luhongzhouii. The sequence goes on from NZ_CP059973.1 coordinate 3,318,805, forward strand.
CGCCATTTACAAAACTGGTGGGAAGAAGAATTTTCCAAATCGGATGCTGATATTAATCCGATGCTGCGTGACGAACTATTTGCCCGAATCAAAGAAGAGACACAAGGAAAAGAGAAAACAAGAACTGTTCGCATGAATCCTTGGAAATGGGCTGCCGCCATCGTTTTACCCATTTGTATTGCCTTCTTCACCTACTATCTTATAGATTCTTCGCAAACAATGGGAGCTCCCTTTATAGTAAAAGCCGATAAAGGAGATAAAGCAACCATTGAATTGCCGGATGGAACGAATGTCGTTCTCAATTCAGCTTCACAATTAAGCTATCTGAATAACTTCGGAGAAAATGTACGTCGTGTGCAACTGAATGGTGAAGCCTATTTCAAAGTAGCTCATGATGAAAAGCACGCCTTTATAGTACAGGTAGGCGATTTGGAAGTGAAAGTACTCGGTACTTCTTTTAATGTATCTGCCTATGAAGATGCTAAAGACGTGACAGTCGTTCTTTTGGAAGGAAAAGTAGGGGTTTATGCGCAGAAAACATCGCATATCATGAAGCCCGGCGACAAAATAGAATATAATAAAGCCACTCATAAGATAACAGCCACTCAAGTACACCCGAGTGACTACATTGAATGGACGAAAGGAAATATCTATTTTGAGAAAGAATCTTTGGAAAATATAATGAAAACCCTTTCACGCATTTATGACGTAGAGATTCGTTTCGACTCCAATAAACTACCTAATGAATATTTCACCGGAACCATTCCGGGAGGCGGTATACAGAATGCGCTGAATATTCTGATGCTTACTTCACCTTTCTATTATGAAATGGACGGTTCGGTGATTGTCTTGAAGGAGAAATAAGTGGAACTTTCATTGAGTATCTTTGTTTATTCATTGAATAACGTCTATATTTGTGGTACACTAATTTGAAGATGCAATGAATATATTAGAGCGTAAATTGCCGATAGGGATACAGACATTTGAAAAGATGCGTGCAGAGGGGTGTTTGTATGTGGATAAAACAGCCATTATATATCAGATAGCAGCTACTAAAGTGCCTTATTTCCTTAGTCGTCCCCGTCGTTTTGGCAAAAGTCTGTTAATTTCTACTTTTGAGGCCTACTTTCAAGGTCGTAAAGACCTTTTTGAAGGCTTGGCAATTGAAAAGTTAGAGACGAAGTGGGAGCAATATCCGGTTCTACATCTTGATTTGAATGCGAAAAAATATGAGACGGCGGCAGATTTGGTCGCCATGCTAAACCAGTATTTGGAGAAATGGGAAGCCGTATATGGTGATGAGAAGAAAGACCGTAGTCCTGAAGAACGTTTTAGTTATATCATTGAGCAAGCCTACCTGAAAACAGGAAAAGGAGTTGTGGTATTGGTTGATGAGTATGATAAACCTTTGCTGCAAGCCCTTTTAGATGAGAACCTGTTGGATGAATACCGTCGTATTCTGAAAGCCTTTTATGGTGTACTGAAAAGTTCCGACCGCTATCTTCGGTTTATATTCTTGACAGGAGTCACAAAATTCGCCCAGGTAAGTGTATTCAGTGATTTGAATCAACTGAATGATATAAGTATGAAAATTCCTTATGCCAATATTTGTGGTATTACTAAAAAGGAGTTAGTATCCACATTTACTCCCGAGTTGGAGCGGTTGGCAGAAGTGCAGGAGATGTCTTTTGAAGATACTGTCGATAAAATGACGGCGATGTACGATGGCTATCACTTTACATATAGCGAAGATGGATTGTTTAACCCCTTCAGTGTCCTCAATGTCTTTGATGGATTAATGTTTGATAATTACTGGTTTCAGACCGGTACTCCTACCTATCTTGTAGACCTACTGAAACAAAGTGATTATGATTTACGTTTGCTGATAGATGGCTTGGAAGTAGGAAGTTCCGGATTTGCCGAATACCGTGCAGAGACAAAGAATCCCCTTCCGATGATCTACCAAAGTGGTTATCTGACAATTAAAAACTTTGATAAATCATTGAACCTATATACGCTAGGTTTTCCGAATGATGAGGTCAAATATGGCTTTCTTAAATTCCTGATCCCCTATTATACACCCATCTCTTCTGATGAAACGGATTTTAATGCAGTTAAGTTTGTCCGTGAACTTCAGTCGGGCGACGTTCATTCCTTTATGGAACGTATGAAATCATTCTTTGCCGACATTCCCTACGAATTGAACACAAAGACCGAACGGCATTATCAGGTTATCTTTTATCTCGTCTTTAAGTTGATGGGACAATATGTAGATGCAGAAGTCCGTAGCGCAAAAGGTCGTGCCGATGCCGTGGTGAAAACGAAAGACCGTATTTATGTATTTGAGTTTAAACTGGAAGGAACAGTAGACGAAGCTCTGAAACAAATAGATGAAAAAGGATATTTGTTACCTTACCGGACAGACGGGCGTGAGCTAGTAAAAGTGGGAGTTTCCTTTAATGCTGAAGAACGTAATATTGGTGAATACAAAGTAATATAATCGTTTATTGAGTAAAATATAGAATAGAGCCATTCCGGAGCCCACTACTTAGGAATGGTTTTTTTGTTCTCTGAATTGAATAAGTTAACGAGAGTTAAAGTCTGATAGGCGATTGGACGAGTGAGTATAGTAGTCTGTATACCTATCAAACAACTTAAAAGTTTTGATATATGAAGCACAAAACAACCTTTGAAAAGCTCCCTCAAGCAAATGCAGGGAGAAGTAAGAACTGGAAAACACTGCGGGCTATCTGTCTGCTATTGTTTTTAAGCGTTTCTTTCACCGCTTATTCCCAAATAACAGTGAATGTGAAAGACATCTCTTTAAGGGCCTCGTTAAAGAAAATCGAGCAAGTAAGCAATTACAAATTCTTCTATAATGAAAGCCTTCCGGAGCTAAATCAAAAAGTATCGTTAAATGTGAAAGATGCAACGATTGAACAAACCATGCAACAACTTTTGGGTAAAATGGAGTTAACCTACAAGAAAGAGCAAGAGAATGTCATTGTATTGATTCGTAAAGCCCAGGACAAATCGATAACTAAAAAAATAACAGGTACTGTTGTCGATGAAAAAGGCGAACCAGTCATTGGTGCCAGTATTGTGATAAAAGGTGAGTCGCACGGAACGATTACAGATTTTGATGGAAAGTTCACATTAGCAGACGTACCGGAAAAGGGAATATTGACCGTCTCTTATATCGGTTATAAAACAGTTGACCTTTCTGCCACAGGGCAGACATTCGTAAAAGTTGTACTTCAGGAAGACAGTAAAATGATAGACGAGGTTGTTGTTGTCGGCTATGGAGTCCAGTCACAAAAGCTGGTCACTACTTCTATCAGTAAAGTAAAGATGGAAAATATAGATCAGGGTAATGACTATAATCCGATTAAAATGCTGCAAGGACGTGTAGCGGGTGTGAATATCTCCTCTGCATCAGGAACTCCGGGAGAAGCACCGAATGTCACCGTTCGTGGTATCGGTTCCGTTAGTGGGGGAAGCTCGCCGCTTTATGTGGTCGACGGTATCCCCAGCGAAAAATATCCTAATCTGAATCCGAATGACATTGAAAGTATGGAAGTCTTGAAAGACGCTTCCGCCGCTGCCATCTATGGTTCGCGTGCCAATGCCGGAGTTGTGTTGATAACGACCAAATCAGGTCAGCAAGGTAAGACGAAGATAGAGGTGTCCGGTCGTTACGGATTCGCTTATTTGGCCAGCGACATTGAAATGGCCAATTCGATGGAATATATGAATACGATGCAAGCCGCTATTGATAATTACAATGTGCAAATGGGAGCTAACCTTCAATTGTATGTTCCTTCTCAAATTCAAGAAACCAATTGGGTGAAAGAAATATCAAGAAAAAACTCGAAAACAGGTACCGGCTCTATCAGCATTTCCGGTGGAAATGAAAAGACCACCTTCTTTGCTTCTTTAGGCGCTAATACTCAAGAAGGATATTTGAATAAGAGCAGCTATGACCAGTATAATATGCGTGCCAAATTCACACATAAAATAAACAACCTGTTCAAACTGAATATGAATCTGGCAGGTTCGGCCAGCCGTTCAGACTTATTGGAAGAAACGAGTACCAGCTTGAAAGTACTTCGTACAGCTCGTGAGGAGCAGCCCTGGTATTCACCTTATAAAGAAGACGGAACATCTTATAAAGTGAACGGGACAGATATTTTGCGCCACAATCCGGTGATGCTGATTAATGAAGAAGACTGGGTAGCTAAGAAATATCAACTGTCTGGTGTGTTCAGCATAGACGTAACTCCTTTCAAAGGATTTAAGTACACACCGACAGTAAGCGTATATGGTATTTTGGACAACACATCTAAAAAATTGTCGGACAAGCATGATGCCCGTAAAAATAGCAGTGGTTGGGGAGCATTAGCCGAACAAAAAGACCAGAGTTTCCGCTATGTGATAGATAATATATTCTCTTACAACAATGAATGGAATAAACTAATTTACTCCGTCATGTTGGGACATTCGTTTGAGAAATACACTTATGAACAATTCGGGGCAAAGAGTGATAACTATGCTAACGGCGCATTTCCTTCCTCCAACTTTGATTTAATCAATGCAGGTCCTAATATTTACGCCGGAAATATTAGTTATACCTCTTATGCCTTAGAATCCTATTTCGGACGAATCGCTTTGAATTGGGACAATAAATACATACTGAATGCTTCTTTGCGTAGTGATGGTTCTTCCCGCTTTGCGAAGAACAAGAGATATGGCTATTTCCCTTCTGCTTCTTTTGCGTGGCGTGCCTCCAATGAGGAATTTTTCCCAAAAAACAAATACGTCAATGATGCAAAGTTAAGATTAAGCTGGGGTATGACAGGTAGCATGGCAGGAGTGAGTAATTATGCTCCGTTATCACTGATTAGTGCGGGCGGTGCTTCTTACAACGGTTCTGCCGGATTCCAGATTTCGCAGGATGCCCGTGCCTTGACTTGGGAGAAAGCCAGCCAGTTTAATATCGGATTTGATATAGAAATGTTTCAGTCTCGCCTGACTTTAAACATAGATATGTTCTATCAAAAGACTACCGACCTGCTGTTTAAGAAACCAGTCAATGCAACCACCGGATATACCACATTACAGTCCAATATCGGCTCATTAGAGAATAAAGGACTTGAGTTGGCTTTGAGTGGTAAAATCTTCACCGGAAAGTTTAAATGGGATTTGGGTGGTAACATTTCTTTTGTAAAGAACAAATTGCTTTCTCTCATCGAAGGAAATGATATGTATATTGTTCCCAGCAGCGGTAGTAACCTTTTAGGAGGTTCGATGCATGCGTTGATTAACGGACAGCCTATCAGTACATTCTATATGTTAAAGATGGAAGGTATCTACCAGCGTGACGACGAAGTGCCTGCGAAACTGTATGCGAAAGGAGTCCGTGCCGGTGACGTGAAATATTTCGATTATAATGAAGACGGAGATATATCTGACGCCGACCGAATGAATGTAGGAAAAGCCATTCCTGATTTTTACGGTGGTATTACCTCCAACTTCTCTTACAAAGGTTTCGATTTATCATTGTTCGGACAATTCTCGGTAGGTGGTAAAGTGATGTCGGCATGGCGGGGAGTGAACGGTTCCGAAGGTACTGACCATTTAGGATTGGCGCTGTCCAATGTAAAAGTAAACGACCGTGGCGAATCCGTCGAGCAATACTTTAATGTAAGCAAAGAAGTAGCTAACGGATACTGGCGTGGAGAGGGCACAAGCAACACGATCCCTCGTCCTGTAAGAATAGGAGCACATACCGGGTATGATTATGACTATAACGTGCAAACTTCAACACGTTATTTGGAAGATGCTTCCTATTTTAAACTGAAAACTGTGACTTTGGGTTACACTTTGCCAGAATCAGTCGTTAAGAAACTCCGCATGAACTCATTAAGAGTCTACGTTTCGGCTGATAATCTACTCACTCTCACCAAGTATTCCGGTTATGATCCCGAAACATCATTTTCCGGTAGCCCGGGAGACTCAAATTATGGAGTTGACTTCGGGTTGCAACCTGTATTACGAACATTTATTTTTGGTCTGAATCTAAACTTTTAAAAATATAGATGTATGAAACGATACTATACTATAATCAACTATTTGCTATGTAGCATTTGCCTTTTGTGGATGACGGGTTGTTCAGGTATACTGGATGATATGCGGCCTAAAGATCAGATACCTCAAGATATGTTGAGTGAATCCGATTTGGAAAAGTTATTGAATGGAGTGTATGCCGAAATGGAAGAACTGGTATTCAAATTTTATATGGATGGTGATGTAAAAGGCGAGAATTTCAAGGCAGGTCCCGGATTTTCCATGAACGACCCCATGTTGATGGCTCCTAGTTCTAAAGAAGTTTTGAGCCAGTGGCAGAAATGTTTCACAGCCTTGAAGCAAGTTAATTTCTTGGTCGAAACATACGAAGCGTCATCTAATAAAGAGAGTCAGGTTGTGAAGCAGACAGGAGGGACCGGATACTACTTCAGAGCTTTGATTTATTATCATTTGGTCACTCGCTGGGGAGGAGTTCCTATCTTGCGTAAGCGCACTTACGACGTCGTTCCCATTTCCCCCGAAACCGAAGTGTGGAGTTTTATAAAAGAAGACTTGGCTAAAGCAGAAGGATTACTGTCTGATTTCACCGATCGTTTTTATGTGTCTCTTAGTGCTTGTGATGCGCTTCATGCCAAAGTATGTTTGTCCTTGAAAGACTATACAAATGCCGCAGCTTATGCCGACAAAGTGATTACAAAATCAAATTTCGCATTGAGTACTACATCAGTTGAGTATGCCCAAGCGTTTGTCTCTAATAGCAGTAGCAAAGAACTGGTCTTTGCGTTAGCCAATAAGCGTAGTACAAGTTTGCTGTTATTCTACCAGACGGTCAATGACATCGATCCGACTTGGGATTACTCTCCTTCTACCGAATGTTACAGTCATCTTTATGATGATACCGCCGTAAAGTCAAAGGATATACGGGCAAAGGCAGTATTTGGCGCAGATAATAGCCGTATTATTAAATTCCCGAATGGAAGTACCGGTCAGTTTGTTACCAATGAACAACCGTCACAAACCCCGATTGTGGTTACCCGTGTGGCGGAAATGTATCTGATTAAAGCGGAAGCATTGGGAGCAGTCAATGGGTTGGCTACATTAAAAGAATTTATGAACAAACGTTATGCAACCGTCTTGTTGCCTTCGAATATGACTGATATAGAGTTTCAGAATCAAATACTTGATGAGCGTCACCGCGAGTTGTATGCAGAAGGTCAACGATGGTATGATTTGAAGCGAACCAACCGTTTGGACTTGTTTTCTTCCTTGAACGGTAGAAACTACCTGATGTATTATCCTGTTCCCCAGTCGGAACGCGATTTGGCGGGAGAGGAAAATTACCCTCAAAATGAAGGCTATTAATTATCTTAGAAAGAACAAAGTATGAAGAATATAAAAATAGTAACAACGTTTTTTATCTGCTTGCTGCTACTTTCAGCATGCTCGGATGATTGGAAGGAAAATGCGCTGACAGCTAAATTTACTTTTGACAAGACAACCTACTATGTAGGCGAAGAAGTCAGTATCACGAATGAGACAGTAGGCGGAGAAGGTAATTATACCTGCCAATGGGATTTAGGGAATGGAGAGACTTCAACAGAAGTTGCTCCTAAAGTGACTTACGAAACGAATGGGGCATATACAGTGACTTTGCACGTGAAAGACAGCAAAGGAAATTATGCAATGGCTCATAAATTATTGACGATTGAAGCTGAACCTCTGCCCGAAGTCGGCAATGTGAAACTGAAATGGGTGGGTGCCCACGTATTGGGCGAAATCCGTTCTACGGCTCCGGCAGTCAGTGATGATAATAATGTATATATGACTTCCAATGACCATTATTTGCGGAAATTCTCGGCCGCTACCGGTGAGCAATTGTGGGAGTTCGACTTATGGACATCGGCTGACGGTGATTCTCCGTCCGGTAATACGCATACCACTCCAAGCATTGATACGGATGGTACTGTGTATGTAGGAACAGGTGACACAAGTGGCAAAGTAGGGCGCGTATATGCCATCAATCCTGATGGAACAAAGAAATGGGTAGTTGCCGGAGATGCTGAAAAAGGATTTTGGAATAAAGGACAGGCTTCTACGCCTCGTATTAATTATCTGACTTGTGCGATTGGAGAGAATCATATCTATATGGGTAATGGCGGCTCTACGGGATCTGTGCTTGCTGTCGATAAGAATACCGGTTACAGAGTAGGTTATGTGGCAAACGCAGACAATTCTGGAGGTCCGTCGGGGGGAGTATCTGCCGGAATAGCATTGGCGAACAACACATTAATTTGGGCTGGTGGAAAGAACGGCTTATTCGGCGCGTCGGCGTCTGTGCTGAATACAGGTGGTAATGTGATGTGGGCATGGCAAATATATAGTTCGGGAAATGATAAGCCTTCAGAAAACATGAATGCTTCCGTAGCTGTGGATGCAGCCGGCACTATATACGGAATTGCCACCTTCCCGAGTATAGGAAGCAGTGCGTTTGCTATTGGAAGCGACGGGGTTGAGAAATGGCGTACTTCGTTAGGAAATGTAGGAACACTAGACCAAGGGGGTGTTGTGATAGGCTTGGACGGAAGTATCATTGTAACGGTAAAACGTGCTCCGGGTGAAGCCACAGGAGGAATCGTTGCATTATCTCCTAATGGAGTTGTTCAATGGCATTACGGTGTGCCGGAAGACGTCAGTGGATGTGCGGCAATCGATCAGGCCGGAAATATTCATTTTGGAACACAATCCGGTAATTATTATATCATTAAACCCGAATCCTCGGAAGAACAGCTAATCTTGAAAAAAGACTTGGCCGCACTGATTAGCGAGAGCGATTCTCCTTTAAAAGATAACTGGGAAGCGGGTATCGGAAAAATCTGGAGTTCGCCTACAATCGGACCGGATGGAACGATCTATATTGGCGTTACTCACACGGTAGATCCGTCGAAGAGTGTCCTGGTAGCTTTGGAAGATGAAGGTATAACCGGATGTGCAGCTTCGGCATGGCCGATGAAAGGGAAAGACAGCCGCCACACCAGCGCACAGTTGGGAGGATCGGGGGAGAATCCGGGTGGCGAACCGGGCGGGCAATTGCCTATTACAGGAAATCTGAAGACCGATTTAAAGAATTTATTTGATGATAGTTCCTATAAGGTCTGGCTTTGTGCCCATCGGGCGAACACGCAGAAAGGTATAGCCGACGGCATACCGGAGAATTCATTAACTTCCATAGAGTATGCAATCAATGCAGGAGTAGAAATGATCGAACTTGATGCACGTCCCACCTCTGATGGAATATTGGTGCTGATGCACGATAATACGATCGACAGAACCACTAACGGAAGCGGTGCGGTAGGAGATTATTCTTATCAGCAATTACAGCAGCTCTATCTTAAAGATGCAGCAGGGAATCTGACAAACGAACGAATCCCCACTTTAGAGGACGCATTGAAGAAAGGCAAAGGAAAGGTTTATTTTAACTTGGATATAGTCAACAAGAACGTTGCCGTAGCGACAATGGTGGCATTACTTAAAAAACTCGACATGGAAAACGAAGTCCTGCTTTATGTTTCAAACAACCGTAATTATGCATACGATTTGAAAGCGGCGAACAGCGCTCTGTTACTGCATCCGATGGCAAAAGCTTCAGATGATATTACCTATTTTGCTTCATCTTACACGGACAATGTGCAGATGATGCAACTTTCCACTTCGGATGCTCTTGCGGGAGCGATGACGGAAGACATTAAATCCAAAGGTTGGCTTTTATTCTCCAATATCGTAGGAGCGAATGATACGAACATGTTGTCGGACAACTATTCGGGGCTGGTAGGCATGATAAACAAACGTATTAATGTCGTACAGACTGATTATGCCGAATTAGCTGCCAAGTATTTAAAATCCAAAAAGTATAGATAATCCCCCAAAGTATAGATGATAAAAATGAATATGAAAAACTACCTGATAATAGGAATTATTTTGCTGTTTCCTTTCCGCTTGTTTGCAGATGAACCGGTGAAGGCAATTTACGCAAAGATTACGAATCCTGATAATAAAGAAGTAACCGTAGTCGCCCACCGGGCGGATTGGCGCTTTGCACCTGAAAATTCGCTGGCAGCAATAGAGAGTTCTATCCGGTTGGGAGCCGACGTCGTGGAGCTGGACGTTCAGAAAACCAAAGACGGACAGTTGATCCTTATGCATGATAAGACCTTGGATAGAACGACCACCGGAAAAGGTAAGGTTGCCGAGTGGACACTGGATTCTATCCGGACACTCCGTTTGAAGAATGGCGCTGCTTTGAGAACCAAACATCGTGTGCCTACATTGGAGGAAGCATTATTGACGGCCAAAGGGCGCGTTATGGTAAATTTGGATAAGGCTTATCCGATATTCGATGAGATTTTCCCCATTTTGGAGAAAACCGGAACCGTTGAACAGATCATCATGAAGGGGTCAAAGCCTGTTGCAGAAGTGAAAAAGGATTTGGGAAAATATTTAGACCGGATCATATATATGCCAATCGTACATTTGGATCGACCGGGAGCTATGCAGCAAATAGATGATTTCATGAAAGAACTTCACCCGGTAGCCTTCGAATTGTTGTTCGAATCGGATACTTGTCAATTCCCCAAACAAGTGAGGACGAAGCTGGAAGGAAAAAGTAAAATTTGGTATAATACCCTTTGGGATACGATGGCAGGCGGACATGATGACGACAAATCATTGGAAAACCCGGATGAAGGATATGGATATTTGATAGATAAACTTGGAGCAACAATTATCCAGACCGATCGTACTGCTTATTTACTGGAATACTTGCAAGCCCGTAAGAAACGTAATGAGCATAAGATAGACGCCTTTCATTAATATGTAAACTTCGGTTATGTCATTTAAAATATTGGATTTTTATAAAATCTCTTCCCCGCTAGCCGGGGGAGAGACTGATTCAGAAGATTCTTCCCGCTTTAAGCGCATCCGTTGGGCTACATTTTTGTCGGCTACTACCGGATATGGCATTTACTATGTTTGTCGCCTTAGCATGAACGTAGTGCGCAAGCCAATTGTAGAGGAGGGAGTATTTTCCGAAACGCAATTAGGAATCATCGGTTCCTGTCTGTTTTTTGTGTATGCAGTGGGTAAGTTGACGAATGGTTTTCTTGCTGACCGTAGTAATGTTCGGCGTTTTATGTCTACTGGGTTATTGTGTTCCGCTTTGATAAATTTATGTTTAGGTTTCACTAGCTCCTTTTATGCTTTTGTTTTACTTTGGGGATTGAATGGTTGGTTTCAGTCAATGGGAGCAGCATCCGGAGTGGTTTCGCTCACTCGGTGGTACAGTAGTAAAGAACGGGGAACTTTTTACGGCTTTTGGTCTGCTAGTCATAATTTGGGTGAAGCATTAACCTTTATTTCCATAGCCTTGTTAGTCAGTTGGATGGGATGGAGGTATGGGATGATTGGAGCTGGCATTATTGGGATATTAGGTTTCTTTATGATGCTTGTCTTTATGCGTGATACGCCACAGAGTCAGGGATTCTTGTTGAACAAAAATTCTTCATCTGTGGATTCCCATTCTTTGTCTGGTAAACAAACGGAAGATTTTAACAAAGCACAAAAGGCTGTCTTGAAGAATCCTGCAATTTGGATTTTGGCTCTGTCCAGTGCATTTATGTATATTAGCCGCTATGCGGTAAATAGTTGGGGTGTTTTCTATCTGGAAGCTCAAAAGGGATATTCTACGTTGGATGCCAGTTTTATAATATCAATCAGTTCTATCTGTGGAATCATTGGCACGGTATTTTCCGGTATCATTTCCGATAAAATGTTTTCCGGCAGTCGTAATATTCCAGCTTTAGTATTTGGGTTGATGAATGTAATAGCACTTTGTTTGTTTCTCTTAGTTCCGGGAGCTCATTTTTGGATAGACGTGTTGGCAATGGTACTTTTCGGTTTAGGTATCGGAGTTTTGATCTGTTTTCTGGGTGGTTTGATGGCAGTGGATATTGCTCCCCGTAATGCTTCGGGTGCTGCATTGGGAGTAGTTGGTATTGCCAGCTACATCGGAGCCGGATTGCAGGACGTGATGAGCGGTATTCTGATAGAAGGGCAAAAAACAGTTCAGAATGGAGTAGATGTTTATGACTTTACTTATATCAATTGGTTTTGGATTGGTGCTGCTTTGCTTTCGGTGTTGTTTGCTTTGCTGGTGTGGAATGCAAAATCAAAAGAAGTAGATTAGTTATAAAGATGTATTAGGTTAGATGGACAATGCTTGTCCTATATGGGATGACAAACATTTGTTTTCGAGGTATTAGTTGCCATTCCGGGAAGTACGCTATACAATCATAGCTTTTCTTCCCGGAATGGTTTTTTATTTAATTATTCATTTCTACCAGCCAGCGACTTAAGTTTCTGCTTTCGGCACTAAACTCAACGCCTACCTTTACAATTTCTCTATGATCTGCTTTATAAGAAATTAAATACCCTTTATCTTCAATTTGTTTAAGTGCTTCCTCGGCAGTACCATTCAGCTTAAATTCAAATACATAAATGTATTTAGGTGTTTTTACCACAGCATCGGCACGACCACGTGAACTACGGACTTCCGCTTCCGTAAACTGTCCCATCAGTTTGAAAATCAAATAGAAAATAACCTGATAATGCCGTTCCGTTTGATCATTCAATTCATAAGGTATATCGGTGAAAAAGGCTTCCATACGGGTGAGGAAAGCGTCGTAATCACCTTTCTCTAATTCATCAATAAACTTTCCAATATAAAATCCTTGGTCGTTATTCTTCATTGGAGTATAGAACGGAATAAGGAAATTGATGAATCCATAGCGTACCTCATCATTAGGAAAATCCAATAGATAATTATTAAATCGCCTGTCGTAGTCTTTAATCGTCAAATATCCGCTTTGATAAATCAGTGGAATTGGATTATTGGCATCCACCCTATACTCTGCAAAAGAAGAAACAGGGGCTTCGATACCATTTAATAATGTACGTAAATCATATTCACTTTTTTGCAGAAGTTCAACCAGAAACGTAGGTGTACCAGTTTGAAACCAGTAACTGCCTAGTTCCAGTTTACTGAAAGCATTCAACACACTGAACGGATTAAATACTCCTTCACCATCCTGATGAAAATGATAGCCGTCGTAATTGCGTTTCATTGCTGTGACTACTTCTTCCGGCAACAGATGATTTTTACGACCGAAGGTTTCTATTTCAGGATCGAAAGTACTGGTTAGTTCCTCATGGGTGATGCCGCAAAGTGTTGCATAAGAGTAGTCAAGACTGATGTCATTCAACTGGTTCAGATCGCTGAATACACTGACTTGCGAAAACTTGGTTACTCCGGTAAGAAATACAAATCGCAAATAACGGTCGGTGCTTTTCAGAACTCCATAGAAAGCTTTCAGCATCTGACGATATTCTTCGAGTAATTCCAAATTGTTGATAGCTTGCAAAAGAGGTTTATCATATTCATCGACCAGTACAACCACTTGGTGTCCTGTTCGTAAAAAAGCCTGTTCTATGACATAACTGAAACGTTCTTCCGGACTGCGATCTCTTTTCTCGTCACCGTAGACAGCTTCCCATTTTTCAAGATACTGATTCAGCATTGCTATCAGGTCTGCTGCCGTCTCATACTTCCGGGCGTTTAAGTCAAGATGTAGAACGGGATGCTGCTCCCATTTTGTTTCCAGCTTTTCAATAGCCAAACCCTCGAAGAGGTCTTTGCGCCCTTGAAAATAGGCTTCAAAAGTAGAAAGAAGCAGACTCTTGCCGAAACGTCTGGGGCGACTGAGGAAATAAGGTTTTCCTGTTGAGATGATTCGCCATACCAATTCCGTCTTATCCACATATAGATAATTATTTCTTCGGATATCCTCAAAGGTCTGTATTCCAATAGGAAGTTTACGCATCAAGTCATACATATTCGGTTCTTTAGCTGTTATACACATCAAAGGTAATCATTATTTCGAAATAATGATGAATGAACACTTTAAAAACGGGATATATCTGATATATATCATCTTTCTCCTTATATATTTGTTGCTTGCGTAACAAAAAGATTCCCCAAAATGCGGATAAGTGGAAAAATATTAATAATATTGTCATCCGATATTTTACATCTTTGTTATACTTTTGTTCTTAAAATGCGACACTATGATTGAATTTTCAGATGAGAAATTCTTATTGGATGAAATAAAAAAAGGAAATAATCAAGCTTTTGAATATCTTTTTAAGACCTACTATCCTCGTTTGCGTGGCTATGCTATTCGTTTTGTTGAAGATGAAGAAACGGCTCGTGATATTATTCAAGAGTGCTTCTTGCGTTTCTGGGAGAAGCGGGCATTGCTGTCGGCAGTATCGGTCACATCTTTGCTTTTTGCGATGGTGCGTAATGGATGCTTGAATTACTTGAAGCATCTTTCGATTGTTGAGAAACATCAGATTGAATATCTTGCATCTGTTGATGGAGAAGAACGGCTCTACTATTCCGATTTCGCATTAGATGCCGAACATAAACTGCTGTATGACGAGCTGCAGGAACAGATCAACATTGTCATTGGGCAATTGCCTGAACGCTCCCGCGAGATATTCCTGATGAGCCGTTTCAAAGGACTGAAGAATCGTGAAATAGCAGACAAACTTCAAATATCGACCACGGCAGTTGAAAAACACATTGCCAAAGCATTGCAGTGCTTCTCTAAACACTTCAAAGACAAGTATCCGGTAGATATTTATATTATAATTATTGCCTGGGTTATTATGAATAATAAATAAAATGGAAAAGATAAACCATTGAAAATTAGGGCAAAAAAGCAGGAAACGAAAAATTCCTGCTTTTTTATTTCTATCGGTGGTTGGGTAAAAGAAATAATAGTTGTTACATCTTATAGAAAGTGAAATTATGGAAGAAAAGAAAAACATTCGTGAGTTAGCTATTCAGTATTTCGAAGGAAGAATCCTGCGCAAAGACGAGAAACTGTTGTTTGAGTATGTCGGGCAAAGCGAAGAAAATCGTGCGACATTCAGACAATGGGAAAAGGAGTGGATTGCATCAGGCATTTCAGATTCCGGAACAATCGGAGAATGGGAAATTTTGCAGCGCAAGATTCGCACTCAAGAAGCTATTATCCCGATGCTTACTGTTTCAAAATTCCGGTCATCCGTATGGCGGCAAGTTGCTGCGGTTGCGGCTATCGTGATTCTGACCATAGGAGGCACCATAGGTATTTGGCAGATTTCTTCCTCATTAAAGCCGGAGACGTATTTTGTATGCGAAACTCCTTATGGAGAGAAGAGTAAAGTCGTTCTTTCTGATGGGACAGTCGTTTGGCTTAATGCAGGTTCCACACTGAAGTATTCGAACAAGTTTAATACGGCCAATCGTAAAGTCGAATTGAACGGTGAGGGATATTTTGAAGTCACAAAGAAGGAGGGAACCACTTTCATCGTACAGACACATGGATATGACGTAGTCGTAAAAGGAACGAAGTTCGATGTATCCGCATATGCGGACGATCCGTTTATTTCCACCACTCTGCTCGAAGGTTCGGTCGAGTTGAATTATAAGGGGACTCCGGTTATGATGTCTCCTGGTGAATCAATAAGATTGAATGTAGAAACCGGGAAATTTGTCCGTACCCAAGTAAATGCCTCACAATCAAAAGCGTGGGCGGAGAATCGTATAGAATTTGATCATATTACATTAAAAGAACTAGTCACAAAACTATCCCGGCAATATGATGTGAATATTCGATTGGAATCGGAGTCGATAGGCGATAAGACTTTCCGTATTTCTCTGCGAAACAGAGAAACGATAGGAGAGGTGATGACTGCTTTGCAGGAGATCATCCCGATAACCATCGAACGTATAGACA